>NZ_JARGEE010000677.1:0-3025 GCF_033794485.1 Streptomyces sp. MB09-02B | reverse complement strand
GGGCCACGGGGACGAGCCTCCTGCCGGGGCGGGCCACGCGGGGCGAGCCCCCGGCCGAGGCGGGGCCTCGCCAGGCAGGCCTCCGCGGCGGCGAGGTCAGCCGGACGGGCCCCGGCCTCGAGCGCGGCCACACGAGGCGGGCCCCGAGCCACGAGCAGGACCACGCCCGGCCGGCTCTCGGCACAGGAGCAGGGCCATGAAGGGCGGGCTCAACAGGCCTGCGCGGAGCAACACGAGCGCTGGCCTCCGGGTGAAGGAAAAGCCACACGAGGGCGACCTAGGTGCAGGGCAGAGTCACACCAGGGCAGCCTCCAGGCGAAGGGCAGAGCCACACCAGGGAGGCCTTCAGGCCCGGGGCAGGGCACGCTGAGCCCCTCCGAGCCAGGGGGCGGAGTCAGGCCAGGCACGGGGCGGCGTCACCCCGGAGGCGCCCGAGTCAGGAGCAGAACCACCCCGACCAGCGTTACCGCCTGCGGCGAGCGCGCGGAAGCCCCCCGGCATGCCAGGGAGCAGAGAGCGCGCGGGAGCGGGCCCTCCGAGGTGTCGTGCGGGGTCCCGGTGTGCTTCAGCCGCTGGTAACCCAGTGTTCTCCGTCCGCTGGGCGGACCTCAGGGGCGAAAGGCACGGGGTGCCGGATACGGTTGGCACATCATGAGCGCTTCGCAGACCTCCTCTGACATCCCCACCCTCCTCGTCAAGATCTTCGGCAAGGACCGGCCGGGGATCACCGCCGGGCTGTTCGACACCCTCGCGGCGTACTCCGTCGACGTGGTGGACATCGAGCAGGTCGTCACCCGTGGCCGGATCGTGCTGTGCGCGCTCGTGACCGAGCCGCCCGCCGGGCAGGAGGGCGACCTGCGGGCGACCGTGCACAGCTGGGCGGAGTCGATGAAGATGCAGGCGGAGATCATCTCCGGCCTGGGCGACAACCGTCCCCGCGGTCTCGGCCGCTCGCACGTCACCGTGCTGGGCCACCCGCTGACCGCCGAGTCCACCGCCCGGATCGCCGCCCGGATCACCGCCACCGGCGGCAACATCGACCGTATCTTCCGGCTCGCCAAGTACCCGGTGACGGCTGTCGAGTTCGCGGTGTCCGGCACGGAGCCCGAGACACTGCGGACCGCGCTGGTCACGGAGTCGGTGGCACTCGGCGTGGACGTCGCCGTGGTCGCGGCGGGGCTGCACCGCCGGGCCCAGCGGCTGGTGGTGATGGACGTGGACTCCACGCTCATCCAGGACGAGGTGATCGAGCTCTTCGCCGCCCACGCCGGATGCGAGAAGGAGGTCGCCGAGGTCACGGAGGCCGCGATGCGCGGCGAGCTGGACTTCGAGCAGTCGCTGCACGCGCGCGTGGCGCTGCTGGAGGGGCTGGACGCCTCGGTGGTGGAGAAGGTGCGCAGCGAGGTCCGGCTCACTCCGGGCGCGCGCACCCTGATCCGTACGCTGAAGCGGCTCGGCTTCCAAGTCGGTGTCGTCTCGGGCGGGTTCACCCAGGTCACGGACGACCTGAAGGAGCGGCTGGGCCTCGACTTCGCGCAGGCCAACACCTTGGAGATCGTCGACGGCAAGCTCACCGGCAAGGTCGTCGGCGAGATCGTGGACCGGGCGGGCAAGGCGCGGCTGCTGCGCCGCTTCGCCGCAGAGGCGGGGGTCCCGCTGGCCCAGACCGTGGCGATCGGCGACGGCGCGAACGACCTCGACATGCTCAACGCGGCCGGTCTGGGCGTCGCCTTCAACGCCAAGCCGGTGGTGCGGGAAGCCGCGCACACCGCGGTGAACTTTCCCTTCCTCGACACCGTGCTGTATCTCCTCGGGGTGACCCGTGAAGAGGTCGAGGCGGCGGACACGCACGACGAGTGACGGGGCGAGGCGTACGACGAGGGCCCGGCACCAGATGGTGCCGGGCCCTTGTCGTGTCGGGTGCCGCCTGCCGGGGATGGGCTACGCGGCGGAGTTACTCGGTCGGCGCCCAGTAGTCGGCCAGGGTGGTCACGCCCGGCTCCAGGCTCTTCCAGGCTCCCTCGAAGGTGAGCACGGCGAAGGCGGCGGCCGGGAAACCGTGGCGGTTCATGCGCTCGCGGGTGTCGCCCTCGGCACTGCCGGCGAGGACGTCGGCGAGGCCCTGGATTCCGGGGTTGTGGCCGATCAGCACGATGTTCTGCGCGTCGTCGGGGGTTTCGTTGAGCAGGGCGATCAACTCTCCGGGCGAGGCCTCGTAGATCCGCTCCTCGTAGACCGTTTTCGGCCGCTCGGCCAGTTCATGAACGGCCAGCTTCCAGGTCTCGCGGGTCCTGACGGCGGTGGAGCAGAGGGCAAGGTCGAAGGGGATTCCGGAGTCGGCCAGCTTGCGCCCGGCGACGGCGGCGTCCATGCGGCCCCGGTCGGCGAGCGGCCGCTCGTGGTCGGAAACCTGGGGCCAGTCGGCCTTCGCATGCCGGAAGAGGACAATCTTGCGGGGTTCTGCGACGCTCATGCGTCCCAGCTTCGCACGAAACAGGCCACGGGGCGCAGGGAGTTGAAGTGCGGATACCCGCCACCGGTACATGTGCTTCCGGTGAGCCGGACGCTCGTCACGGTGTGTGGCTCGACAGGGCGTCCCGTATGCGCTCCAGGAGGTCGGCGATCACGGGGTCCCCGCTCGCCGCCTGGGCCTGCGCGGGGTTCGAGATCAACAGCAGGAGCGCGACGAAGCCGAGGGCGGGCAGGGCGACCGCCCACCAGGGCAGCCGGACGCCGACGCCGCTCGTGGTCGCCGGGTGGGGCCGGGGGTGCGTACGGGCCGACATGCCGCCTCCGTGGTCTGCGAGTCCTCGTGGCCCGGTCCTCCGTGGGCCCTCGCGGGTCCCCTGCGGCCACGATCTCGACGTTACGGAACGCGGGCGGTCCGTCCCATCCGGTGATCCACCCACTTCACCCTGAGACTCACCCCCTAGTACTCCAGCAGTACTTCGTGGCTTGACCTGGGGAAACGTCGAGCGGTGGGAGTGTAGCGGGCAGGATGCCGTCACGGACGGCTTCTGCCCGC
>NZ_JARGEE010000676.1:0-3046 GCF_033794485.1 Streptomyces sp. MB09-02B | reverse complement strand
CACCGACCACCTCACCACCTGGCGCCAGCACCACCCCGACGTCCAGATCATCAACGCCTACGGACCCACCGAATCCACCGTCAACATCACCGACCACCACCTCGACACCCACACCGAGACCCAGGGACCCGTGCCCATCGGCCGGCCCTTCGCCAACACCCAGGCCTACGTACTCGACTCAGCCCTGCGCCCCGTCCCCGTCGGAGTACCAGGCGAGCTCTACCTCGCCGGCGAACAACTCGCCCGCGGCTACCACCACCGCCAAGCCCTCACCGCCGAACGCTTCACCGCCAACCCCCACGGCGAACCCGGCACCCGCATGTACCGCACCGGCGACCTCGCCCACTGGAACCACCACGGCCACCTCATCTACGACGGCCGCACCGACCACCAGATCAAACTCCGCGGCCACCGCATCGAACTCGGCGAAATCGAAACCGCCGTCGCAGCCCTGCCGGGCGCCACCCAGGCCACGGTCCTCCTGCGCGAAGACCACCCCGGCGACCAACGCCTCGTCGCCTACGCCGTAGCGAACCAAACCCTGTGGGACGAGTCAGCCGCGCTGAGCACCCTCACCCGCCAACTCCCCGACTACATGGTCCCCTCAGCAATCGTCACCCTCGACGCCCTCCCCCTCACCCCCAACGGCAAACTCGACCGCAAAGCCCTCCCCGCACCCGACTACACCGCGAAATCGGCGGGCCGGGCTCCGCGCAGCCCCCGCGAGGAAATCCTCTGCGCTCTCTACGCCGAGGTGCTGGGCGTCGACCGGGTCACCATCGACGACAACTTCTTCGACCTGGGCGGCCACTCCCTGCTCGCCACCCGCCTCGTCAGCCGCATCCGTACGACGCTGAGTGCCGAACTCTCCATCCGGCAGCTCTTCGAGACGCCGACGATCGCCGCGCTGTCCGGCGCGCTCGACGAGTCCGGCAGCGTCCGCACCGCGCTCACCGCGCAGCCCCGGCCCGAGCGCGTCCCCCTCTCCTACGCCCAGCAGCGGCTGTGGTTCCTCCACCAGCTCGAAGGACCCAACCCCACCTACAACACGGCCACAACGCTGCGTCTCACCGGCGCCCTCGACACGGACGCCCTGCGCACGGCGATCAGCGACGTCGTCGCCCGCCACGAAAGCCTGCGGACCGTCTTCACCGAGGACGAGCAGGGTTCGTACCAGATCGTGGTGCCCGCGGAGGCGGCCGAGACGCCGTTCGCGGTCGTCGACGTGACCGAGGAGGAGGTGGGCGACCGGCTGGCCGAAGCCGTGGGTCACTGCTTCGACCTCACCGTCGAACTTCCCGCGCGCACCTGGCTGTTCCGCCTGTCCGAGCAGGAGCACGTCCTGCTGCTGCTCATCCACCACATCGCCAGTGACGCCTGGTCCCGCACACCTCTGGCGCAGGATCTCACCGCCGCCTACGCCGCCCGCGTGCGAGGCGGGGAGCCCACCTGGGCTCCGCTCTCCGTCCAGTACGCCGACTACGCCCTCTGGCAGCAGGGCATCCTCGGCGACGACAACGACCCGGAGACCACCGCGGGCAAGCAACTCACCTACTGGAAGGAGCAGTTGGCCGGACTGCCCGAGCAGCTCGACCTGCCCACCGACCGGCCCCGCCCCGCCACTTCGGACTACTCGGGCGGCCACATCCCCTTCACCGTCCCGGCGGAGTTGCACGCGCGGTTGGCCGGCCTCGCACGCGCCACCAACACCAGCACCTTCATGGTGGCCCAGGCCGCGGTCGCGGCTCTCCTCACCCGGCTCGGCGCCGGCGAGGACATCCCCATCGGCACCCCCGTCGCCGGACGCACCGACGACGCCACCGACCACCTCATCGGTCTCTTCATCAACACGCTGGTGCTCCGCACGGACACAGCCGGCGACCCCACCTTCCGTGAGCTTCTCGACCGCGTACGCGAAACCGACCTCGCCGCCTACGCCCACCAGGACCTGCCCTTCGAGCGGCTCGTCGAGGCGCTCAACCCGGCTCGTACACTCGCGCACCACCCCCTCTTCCAGGTCCTGCTGACGTTCAACAACACGGACCACGAAGGGGCGTTGAGCGAGATCGCCCGGCTTCCGGGACTCGACGTCTCGTACCGGGAGGTTCAGCGGACGACGTCGAAGTTCGACCTGTCCTTCGGGTTCGCGGAGTCGTTCGACGAGGCACGGCAGCCTCAGGGCATCAGCGGCGCGCTGGACTTCAGCACGGATCTCTTCGACCGCGCATCGGCGCAGGCGATGGCGGACCGTTTCATCCGTGTCCTGGAGGCCGTGACCGCGGCTCCCGACCAGCGCATCGCCGACATCGAGATCATCAGCGCGGCTGAGCGCGAGCGGGTGCTGGTGGAGTGGAACGGGGCCCGCACCGAACTGCCCGACACCCCGCTCCATGAGCTGGTCGCCGCGCAGGCGCTGCGCACGCCGGACGCGGTCGCGGTGGTGTGCGACGGTGACTCACTGACGTATGCGGAGCTGGACGCGCGCGCCAACCAACTCGCCCGACACCTGATCCAACAGGGCGTCGACGCCGAGCAGTTCGTCGCCCTCGCCCTGCCCAAGTCGCTCGACGCGATCGTCAGCATGCTCGCCGTCCTCAAGAGCGGCGCGGCGTATCTGCCCATCGACCCCGACTACCCGGCCGAGCGCATCGACTACATGCTCGACGACGCCACACCCGCGCTCACCCTGAGCGAGCCGGTGCCTGTCGCTGCGTACGCGGACCAGCCCACCGGAGCAATCACCGACGCCGAACGCCGCGTGCCGTGGTCACCCCGCCACCCCGCCTACATGATCTACACCTCCGGCTCCACCGGCCGCCCCAAGGGCGTCATCATCGAGCACCACGCCCTGGCGACCTACCTCCACCGTGCCCGCACGGCCTATGCGGCCACCAGCGGCACCACCCTGCTGCACTCCCCCCTCGCCTTCGACCTCACCATCACCGCCCTGTGGACCCCCCTCACCAACGGCGGCACCGTCCACCTCACCACCCTGGAAACCACCACCGTCCAGCCCACGCTGATCAAGGCCACCCCCAGCCACCTC
>NZ_JARGEE010000675.1:0-3068 GCF_033794485.1 Streptomyces sp. MB09-02B | reverse complement strand
GGGTGCGCCTGATGGCTCGGGGGTGCGGGTCTCGTCGGCGGGTGCGGGTGCGGGTGCGGGTGCGGTGGGGGTTCTCGCGCAGTTCCCCGCGCCCCTGAAAGCCGGGGCTGCGCCCCGTGCTTTCAGCCCGTTGCCCTTTGCCCCCTGCGACAGAAGCGGTAATTAATTCATTGGCCCGTCCCGCGGCGCTCCTCCTAGAGTGATGCCTGTCCAGGTGCGAAGGCAGGACCTACTTCCACTCATAATGGGGCGGCCGCGGGTTCGAGTCCCGCCACCGGTACCAACTCGCCGGTGTAGCTCAGGGGTTAGAGCACCTACGTCGGTTCCGCCGGCTTCGATCTCTGGACACCCAAGGCTTTACGCACCTCCCGGTGCGATTCGATCTCGGGAGGCGCGGCAGATGGTGGGTGCCCGGTGCGCAGGCAGCGGATACTTCGGGAACTGGTGGGGAGGAATCCCCGTGCGGGTTCGAATCCCGTCATCGACTCCGGTCGGTGTGGCGGAACGGAAGACGCGCCTGTTATGAGCACCGCCGCCGAATTCGACCTCGGTCACCTTCCCTCTGCCGCGCCTCCCTCCGAAATACCGATGTATTCGGGGGAATTCATCATGGCGCGGTTCAACACGAAGACCGGAAAGGCGCAGCCCACTTCGCGGGTCACCTCGACGGGGCGTGTGCTCCGTACGTACGAGGGCGGCCGGGGCCGTGAGCGCGACGAGCGCTCGGAGCTGTTCCTGCTGTCGATCGCCAACTTCGTCGCGCAGAAGACCTTCTACGAGAGCGGTGAGGACCGCGACGACCGGTTCGCCGCGCTCGTGGGCCGCCTGGCCGTCACCGACCCGGTGTGGACGGCCGGCCTGCTCGGCTGGCTGCGCGGCGAGGGCAACCTCCGTACGGCCTCGATCGTGGGAGCCGCCGAGTACGTGAAGGCACGGCTCGACGCGGGCGTCACCGACGGGCCCACCAACCGCCAGATCGTCGACTCGGTGCTGCGACGCCCGGACGAGCCCGGCGAGCTGCTCGCCTACTGGACCTCGCGGTACGGGCGCGCCATCCCCAAGCCCGTGAAGCGGGGCGTCGCCGACGCCGTACGACGGCTCTACCACCCCAAGTCGCTGCTGAAGTACGACACCGCGTCCAAGGGCTACCGCTTCGGCGACATCCTGAACCTGGTGCACGCGGCGCCGGACCCGGACAAGCCGTGGCAGGGGGACCTGTTCCAGTACGCCCTCGACCGGCGCCACAACCCGGACACGGCCGTCGTTCCCAGGTCGCTGCCCATGCTCGCCGCACACCGTGACCTGATGGAGCTGCGGCCCGCGAAGCGGCGCCGGGTCGTGACCGGTTCCGGGGGCGCCCAGCGGCTCGCGGACGCGGGCATCACCTGGGAGGCGCTGGCCGGCTGGCTGCAGGGGCCGATGGACAAGGCGGCGTGGGAGGCCGTCATTCCGTCCATGGGTGCCATGGCCCTGACGAGGAACCTGCGGAACTTCGACGAGGCGGGCGTCTCCGACGAGGTCGCGGCCCAGGTGGCGGCGCGGATCAGCGACCCTGCGGAGGTCGCGCGGTCGCGGCAGTTCCCGTTCCGCTACCTCTCGGCGTACCGGCACGCGCCCTCGCTGCGCTGGGCGTACCCGCTGGAGCAGGCGCTCGGTCACTCGCTGGCCAACGTGCCCGCGCTGCCCGGCCGGACCCTGGTCCTGGTCGACCGCTCGGGCTCGATGTTCTCCTCGCGGCTGACCGACCGCTCCTCGCTGACGTACGCGGACGCAGCGGCGATCTTCGGCACGGCGCTCGCGCTGCGGGCGGCCGACGCGGATCTCGTCGAGTTCGGGAGCACGAGCCGGGTGGTGAGGTTCGGCGCGGGCGAGTCCGTGCTGAAGATCATCGGCCGCTTCGGCGACCTGGGCGGCACCGACACCACCGAGGCCGTCCGCCGCCACTACAAGAAGCACGACCGGGTGCTGATCGTCACCGACGAACAGGCCACCTACAGCCACTACGGCGACCCGACCGCGCAGGTCCCGGCCGACGTGCCCGTCTACACCTGGAACCTCGCCGGGTACCGGGCGGGCCACGGCCCTTCGGGGAAGGCGAACCGGCACACCTTCGGTGGGCTCTCGGACGCCGCGTTCCGGATGGTTCCGCTGCTGGAGGCGGCACGGGACGCTGACTGGCCGTGGGCGGTCGAGTGACCTCGGTCCGCCGATCGACGGGGGGAGTGTGGCCCGTGTCCCAGTGAGGACGCGGGCCACACTCTTGTTCGCGTCCCGTACTGACATCTAACATTTCAGTCCATGGAGGCCATACGACCGGTCGGGCGCACCCTTCTCAGGGACCGTGCCTACCAAGCCATCCGGGACGCCATCGTGGCCGGGGAGATCGAGCCCGGTGCGGTGGTGCGCGACGCCGAGTTCGCGGAGTTGCTGGGGCTGTCCCGGGCGCCGGTGCGGGAGGCCTTCTCCCGGCTGGTGGACGAGGGGCTGCTGGAGAGCAAGCCGCAGAGCTACACCCGGGTCACGGCCGTCGTCGCCGCCGATGTGCGGGACGCGGCGGCCGTGGTCGGGGCCATGCACGAACTGGCCACCCGGACCGCCGTGCCCCGGCTGTTCGCGGCGGACGTCGAGACGATGCGCTCGGCCAACGAGCGGTTCGCGGCGGCCGTCCGCACCGGCGACGTGGACGCCGCCCTCGTCGCCGACGACGAACTCCACGACGTCCTCGTCCGCGTCAGCGGCAACCGCGCCGCCGCCGCCACCATCGCCCGCTACACGCCGCTCATCCGCCGACTGGAGCGCCGGCGCTTCGGCGAGGGCGGCAACTGCCGCTCGGCGGGCCTGCACGACCAACTGATCGAGGCCTGCGCGGCCGGCGAGACGGACGAGGCGGTCCGGGTCACAGCGGAGATCTGGCACGGCCTCGCCGCCCTCGTCGACGAGCCGACCGGCGTGCCGGACGACGACGAGACGCACGAGGGACGTGACGGCGAGGAGCTGGACGGCGAGGGGCTGCTCGGCGAGCGGCCGGACGACGGGCCGGCGGACCACTGACCCGCCCCACCTAGACC
>NZ_JARGEE010000674.1:0-3081 GCF_033794485.1 Streptomyces sp. MB09-02B | reverse complement strand
GCCAGGGCCTGCCCGGCGCGGCCGAGGCGTTCATGGTGGCCGCCTGGCCCTTGAGCCCGCCGGGCCGACGGATCCTGAGGGACGAGACGCTCCTCGTGCTCGCGCTCTCGCTCGGCGCGAGCGGGGTTTCCGCGCTGATCAGCTTTATCGGATCGGTGACCAGGCCCGGCGGGCTCAAGGACCAGGCGGCCACCATGAACGCCTCGGCCGCGCCGGGCAGGCCCTGGCTCGACCTCGCGTGGCAGCTCTTCGGGATCACCACCGCGCTGGTGCCCGTCGCGCTGGTCGCGCACTTCCTGCTGCGTGAGGGCGCGGGGCTGCGGACCCTCGGGTTCGACCGGACGAAGCCGTGGCCCGACCTCGGCAGGGGCGCGGCGATCGCCGCTGTGATCGGCAGCACCGGAATCGCCTTCTACCTGGCGGCGCGCGGTCTCGGCTTCAACCTCACCGTGGTGCCGGAGGCGCTGCCCGAGGTGTGGTGGAAGTACCCCGTGCTGATCCTCTCCGCGATCCAGAACGCGGTCCTCGAAGAGGTCATCGTGGTCGGGTACCTGCTGCGCCGGCTGCAGCAACTGGGCTGGTCACCGGGGAGCGCGCTGGCCGCCAGCTCGGTGCTGCGCGGCTCGTACCACCTCTACCAGGGCATCGGCGGCTTCGTCGGCAACATGGTGATGGGCGTGGTGTTCGTCTACCTGTACCGGCGGTGGGGGCGAGTGGGCCCGCTGGTGGTGGCCCACTCGCTGCTCGACATCGGGGCGTTCGTGGGGTACGCGCTGCTGGCAGGGAAGGTGGACTGGCTGCCCACGCCGTAGAACCGGTGCGGGCGGGATGCTGCGGCGGCCGGGGTGTGCGCGACGGTTCGTGGGTCAGGCGAGGAGTTCGCCGTCGATGACCGTGACCGCGCGACCGGAGAGCAGGGTGCGGTCGCCGCGGAGTCCCGTACGGACGTGGCCGGAGCGGGGGGAGGCCTGGAGGCCGGTGAGATCCGGGCTGCCCAGCCGTGCGGACCAGAAGGGGGCGAGGGCGGTGTGGGCGCTGCCCGTGACCGGGTCCTCGTCGATGCCGATGTTCGGGAAGAAGCAGCGGGAGACGTAGTCGTGGCCGGCGGTGGCGTCCCCGGCGCGGGCGGTGGCGATGATGCCGCGCTCGGAGTAGCGGCCGAGGGAACGGAGGTCGGGGGCCAGACCGAGGACCGTCTTCTCGTCGGTCAGTTCGAGCAGCAGGTCGCCCACCTGGGGCCCGGTGTCGAAGGCGCTGACCGGCTCGGCGCCCAGGGCCTCGGCGACACCGTCGGGGACGGGGACCGGGGTGAGGGGCGCGGTCGGGAAGTCGAGGGTGAGGGAACCGTCCGGCTGCGGCGTGGCGACGAGGACACCGCTGCGTGTGGCGAACCGTACGGGGCCCTCATGGGTGTGGGTGCTGGTCAGGACGTGTGCCGTGGCCAGTGTGGCGTGACCGCACATCGCCACCTCGGCCACCGGCGTGAACCAGCGCAGCGCCCAGTCGGCCTCGCCGCCCGCCGGGAGGGGGTGGGCGAACGCCGTCTCGGCGTGGTTGACCTCTTCGGCCACGTTCCGGAGCCAGGTGTCGTCGGGGAAGGCGTCGAGGAGGAGGACTCCGGCCGGGTTGCCGGAGAAGGGGCGGTCGGTGAAGGCGTCGACGATACGAATGCGCATGGGACGACGCTAGGCGGTCCGGGGAGCCACGAACCAAGGCCAATCGCCTGAGGGTGGACCGGTTTTCGTGTGCCACTTCGTCCTGGGGAGGGTTTCGTACGTCCGCCGGGGGAGGGGGCGCTTCGCGGGCTAGTGGACGGAGAAGCCGCCGTCCACGAAGATCGTCTGTCCGGTGATGTAACCGGCGGAACGTCCGGCCAGGAACACCGCGGCCCCGGCGAAGTCGTCGGCCAGACCGTTGCGGCCGGTCAGGGTGCGCGCGGCGAGCGCGGCCACCTGCTCCGGGTCGGAGGACAGCCGGGTGTTGAGCGGGGTCGGGACGAAGCCGGGGACCAGGGTGTTGCAGGTGACGCCGTGGGGCGACCACTCCTCGGCCTGCGAGCGGGCCAGCGACTCGAGGGCGCCTTTGGAGACGCCGTACGCGCCGCTGCGGACGAACGCCCGGTGCGCCTGCTGTGAGGTGATGTGGATGATGCGTCCGTAGCCCCGCTCGGCCATGCCGGGTCCGAAGCGCTGGCCCAGCAGGAAGGGCGCGTCCAGGTTCACCGCCATGGTGGTGTCCCACACGTCCTCGCCCAGGTCGCTCAGCGGGGGGCGCAGGTTGATGCCGGCGCTGTTGACGAGGATGTCGGGTTCACCGAACGCCTCGACCGCCCGCTCCGCCACCGCGCGTACGCCGGCTCGCGTGCCCAGGTCACCGCTCACCCAGGCCGCCCGGCAGCCGTCCGTCGTCAGCCCGTCGACCGTGGCCCTCAGTTCCGCCTCCCCGCGCGCGACGATCACCACGCTCGCCCCGGCCCGTGCGAGGGCCGTGGTGATGGCCTTGCCGATGCCGGAGCTGCCGCCCGTCACCACGGCTACGCGGCCGTCGAGGGAGAACAGTTCGGAGAGGTAGCTGTCGGAGATCATCCCGGCACCCTAGGGGGAGCGTCGGCGGTGGCGGTGCACGGGGTCACCCGGGGGACCGCGCTCGGGTCGACACGTCGTTCGGGGGCAAAAGGTGCCGGGCCCGTCACTGAGGGGCGGGGCTTGTCAGGCGATCGGTTCCGATATATCGTTGAGGCATCGCGATGGGATCGCGACAGATCAACGATGGAATGGAGTGATGGTGATGCGTTCCCGTGGACAGGACTTCGGATTCGAGCGTGGGCACGGAAGGTGCGGTGGGGAGCACGCCCGCGGCCGAGGTGACGCCGAGGCGCTGCGTGCCGCCTTCGGGCCGTTCGGGCCGGGCCATGGTGGTCCGGGACCGTTCGGGCCCTTCGGTGGGGGCCCGTGGGGTGGGCGCGGCCGAGGTGCTGCTTCTTATAACCTTCTCCGAGCCCCCGAGCCGGGCAAAAACCTCTATGGCCCTTTTCTGCTAGAAAAAAAAAAAGAAGAAAGAAGCACGGGAAGCGAGAGAGGA
>NZ_JARGEE010000673.1:0-3086 GCF_033794485.1 Streptomyces sp. MB09-02B | reverse complement strand
GGCGGGGGCCGGGCCCGGGTCCGGCACCGGGACCGGGTTCGCGTCCGGGTCCGCGTCCGGGTCCGGGTCCGCGCGCTCCTCGGTGAATACGGAGGGCGCCTGTTCGAGGATGACGTGGGCGTTGGTGCCGCTGACGCCGAAGGAGGAGACGGCGGCGCGTCCGGGGGCACCGCCGTCGGGCCAGGCGCGGAGCTGGTCGAGGAGGCGTACGGTACCGGCGGACCAGTCGACGAACGGGGTCGGGTCGTCGGCGTGCAGGGTCCCCGGCAGGACGCGCTCGCGCAGCGCGAGCACCATCTTGATGATCCCGCCGACGCCGGCGGCGGCCTGGGTGTGCCCGATGTTGGACTTCAGGGAGCCCAGCCACAGCGGGCGCCCTTCGGGACGGGCGGCGCCGTACGTGGCGAGCAGCGCGTCGGCCTCGATGGGGTCGCCGAGCCGGGTGCCGGTGCCGTGGGCCTCGACGGCGTCGATGTCGGCGGCGGTCAGGCCCGCGTCGGCGAGGGCGTCACGGATGACCCTCTGCTGGGAGGGGCCGTTGGGGGCGCTCAGCCCGTTGGAGGCGCCGTCCTGGTTGACCGCCGTGCCCCGGACGACCGCGAGGACGGGGTGGCCGTGGCGCCGTGCGTCCGACAGCCGCTCCACGACGAGGACACCGGCGCCCTCGCTCCATCCGGCGCCGTCGGCGGCGGCCCCGAACGCCTTGCACCGTCCGTCGGGAGCGAGGGAGCCCTGCCGGGACAGCATCACGTGCACATCGGGCGTGGACATCACGGTGGCCCCGCCGGCCAGCGCCAGATCGCACTCGCCGGCCCGCAGCGCCCGTACCGCCAGGTGCAGGGCGACGAGCGAGGACGAGCAGGCCGTGTCCACGGTGAGGGCCGGGCCCTCCAGGCCGAGGACGTACGAGATCCGGCCCGACAGCACGCTGTTGGAGACCCCGGTGGAGCCGTGGCCGTCGACGCGGCCCTCGGTGGCGGTCAGCAGGGTGGCGTAGTCCTGCTGGGAGACGCCCGCGAACACGCCGGTACGGCTGCCCTTGAGGGTCCGGGTGTCGATTCCGGCGCGCTCAAGCGCCTCCCAGGAGGTTTCCAGGAGCAGCCGCTGCTGGGGGTCCATGGAGTGCGCCTCGCGCGGGGAGATCCCGAAGAACGCGGCGTCGAAGGAGGCCACGTCGTCGAGGAAGCCGCCCTCACTGACGTAGCAGGTGCCCTCCTTCGACGGGTCGGGATCGTAGAGGGCGCCCAGGTCCCAGCCACGGTCGGTGGGGAAGGGACCGATGGCGTCGCGGCCCTCGGCGACCAGCCGCCACAGGTCCTCCGGTGACCGCACGCCTCCGGGGTAGCGGCAGGCCATGCCGACGACGGCGATCGGTTCGCGGGCCGCCGACTCCAGTTCGGCCAGGCGCCCTCGCGTCCGGTGCAGTTCCGCGGCGACCTGCTTGAGGTAGTCGCGGAGTTCCTTGTCATCAGCCATGTGAACCGTTCACTCCTTGCCGGGTTCAGTGCCGAGTGCCGTGCCGGGTGCTGTGCTGAGATCCGTGCCGGGTGCTGTGCTGAGACCTGTGCCGGGTGCCGTGCCGGGGCCTGTGCCGAGATCCGTGCCGAGTTCCGTGCGGATGAAGTCCAGCAACTCGTCATCCGAGGCCGCCGCGAGGCGCGTGTCCACGTCGGCTCCGCCGTGTTCGTGCGGGGCGCCGTCCGGGGCGCCCACAGTGACGGCCTGGCGCGCGGCCAGGGTGCGCAGACGGGCGGCGACCCGAGGACGTTCGGGATCGTCGACGGCCAACTCCGCGAACGCCGCCTCCAGTTGGTCGAGGAGGGCGGGCAGCGCGGGCCGCCTCGCCGGGGCCGTCCGGTCGGCGTCTTGGAGGAGGCGGCGGTCCAGTTGTTCGGCCAGGGCGGCGGGGCTCGGGTGGTCGAACACGAGGGCGGCGGGGAGCGGCAGCCCCGTGGCTGCGGCGAGGCTGTTGCGCAGTTCCACGGCGGTCAACGAGTCGAATCCGGCCTCACGGAACGACCGGCGTGGGTCGAGGCTGTCGGGCGAGGGGTAGTCGAGGACGGCGGCCGCCCGCGTCCGGACCAGGTCGAGCAGGGTCCGGGCCCGCTCGGCGTCGGGCAGCGCGGCCAGCCGGGCGGCGTGACCGCCGTCGGGCGACGCCCCGTTCACCGGGGCGCGGTCGAGGTCCTGCCTCGGGGCCCCGGATCCCGGTCGCCGCCCCGCCCGGGACGTTCCCCGCCCGTCGAGGGCCCGCGGGACCAGGTCGCGCAGCGCCGGGGGCAGCGTGCCCGCGGTGGCGCGGTCGCGCAGGACGGCGGGATCGGTGCGCATCGGCACGAGGACGGCCTCGTCGCCCGCCCACGCCCGGTCGAACAGGGCGAGCCCCCGCTCCGCGTCGAGCGGCAGCAGTCCTGCCCTGGCCAGTCGCCGCAGGTCCACGTCGGCGAGCCGGCCGCCCATGCCGCCGCCGGTGCCCCACAGCCCCCAGGCCAGCGAGGTCGCGGGCAGCCCCAGCGACCGGCGGCCCCGGGCGAGGGCGTCGAGGTAGGCGTTGGCGGCGGCGTAGCTCGCCTGCCCTGCGCCGCCGAGGGTGCCGACGGCCGAGGAGAAGAGCACGAAGTGCGAGAGGTCCGCGTCACGGGTCAGCTCATGGAGGTGATGGGCGGCGTCGGACTTGGGTCCGAGGACGGTGTTCACGCGCTCGGGGGTGAGCGCCGTGATCACCCCGTCGTCGACGACGCCGGCCGTGTGGACGACTCCCGTCAGCGGCCGGTCGGCCGGAACTCCGGCCACGACGGCGGCGAGCGCCGCGCGGTCGGACACGTCGCAGGCGGCGAACGTGACCTGTGCGCCCGCCTGTTCGAGTTCGGCGGCGAGCGCGTCGGCGCCCGGGGCGGCCGCCCCCCGCCGACTGACCAGCAGGAGATCACGGACACCGTGGGCGGCGGCGAGATGCCGGGCGACGAGCCCGCCCAGCTCGCCGGTGCCGCCGGTGACGAGGACGGTGCCGTGTTCGCGCGCCGGCGGGCCGGCGCGCGAACACGGCACCGTCCCCTTAAAAAAAACATAACCCCCCGAAAAAAAAA
>NZ_JARGEE010000672.1:0-3087 GCF_033794485.1 Streptomyces sp. MB09-02B | reverse complement strand
CCCCCAAGCCCACTCCCTGCCGAGTGACGATCTGCCGAGACTGCTGCTGCGGCACCCCCAAACTCCCCGGCGTGGACCACGAGGCCCAAACCACCCGCCTCCAGTCCCTCGTCCCCACCCGCATCTCCACCTGCCTGGACGCCTGCGACCAGGCCAACGTGATCGTCGTCCAACCCTCAGCGGCAGGCCGAGCCGCAGGCGCCCGCCCCGTCTGGCTGGGCCTGGTCAACGACCCCGACGCGACCGAGGACATAGCCACGTGGGTCCACTCCGGCGGCCCGGGCATCACCCCCATGCCCCCCATCCTCGACCTCTACCTCTTCACCCCACCGGCCCGCCGTACGTTTCCCTGAGGCCTCAGTCCTTGATGACGGTGACGCGCCGACCGCACAGCGCGGCAAGGTTCTCGGGATCCGAGGCGAGGATCGTGACCGGGCCCGGGGCGGCGAGGGCCGTGGCGCCGACCGGGGCACCGACAACCGCACCTCATCCATCGGGCAGCAACCGCCCCTGGCAGCGACGAACCGCATCATCAACGTCCGAGGTCAGCAGGGTCGGCAGCAGCCGGCGCAGAGCTTCCGCCTGTTGTTTCAACCGCTTCGCCGTTGTCCGCGCGTTGACGGCTGACGTGGGAACATCCTGAAGCGTCCCGTACTGGAAGGCCACCCAGAGGCAGTCAAGCGACGCTGAGCGCGCAGCGCCGCCGTCCCTCGACACACGAATCGTCGTGGTCACTTCCGGTTCACGCGGCCCCAGGTAAGAGATCGCGATCTGGATCCCCGAGCGGTGGTGGTAAACCAACCCGGACGCAAGCACCTCGGGCCCGACGAAATCCCCATCCGAGATCAAGAACGCGAACAGATCGCCACCCTCACGCCGCACCATCTCCCCCGGATCAAAACGCCGCCCCATCCTGCGAGTGTGCGCCTCCAGCCCGTCGCACGGAACAAGGCCATACCCAAGACCCCGGCCTCGCCTGGCAATCACCGGGCAGATGCCGCGCTGCCACAGGAGGGCGCCGGTATGTGTTGTGTTCGTAGCTGCGGTCGGCGAGAAGTGCGTCGGACCGGCGTCCGGGCCGCCCGACGACGCCGGCCACGGCCGGAACCTCGTCGAGCAAGGTCAGGAGTTGAGTGGCGTCGGCCTGGCGGACGTGGCTACCTGTCTTCTGGATCTGGGCGTCTACGTGTTGGCCCTGAGGCAAGATCAAGAGCATGGACCTGGAGGGGATCGGCGCCGTGAGCGCCGCAGGCGTCGCGCTGCTGGGCATCGGGGGTGCGCTTCTCGTCGGACGGTGGCAGATGCGGGGCGCGCTCAGGCAGGCCGAGGAGACCACCAGGGCGGGCCTCAAGCAAGCTGAAGCCACCTATCGCGCTGCGCTGGACGCTGTACACGCCGAGTCCTCGGCTGCGTTCCTCCAATGGCGGCGCGGTATGCAGCGGGAGGCGGCTCATGCTCTCCTCTTGGCCTGTGACCAGGTCGATGCTGCCGGAGATCGACTCAAAGAGGCAGCTCGCGTGGATCCGCATTCCCTGTCCCACGCACAAGGAGAGATCGACCTCGCTGATGCCATGCACACGCTGCGATCCGCGACTTTTGCGGTAGAGCTGGAGGGTCCTCAGCCGGTCTATCTCGAAGCCGTGCGCTACTCCAAGAGCGCGATAGCAAGGGCCGACTGGACAAGGAAGGAGGTCCGGCGGATCCGCGCGGTGGCCTGCCTGGAGAGACGACGCCTTGAAGCGATCGAAGCTTTCGAGGCAGGCAACATCGGGGGCGGTGCCCCTCTGGAATCCCTTCCGGGGTATGAGGTCTGGCAGGCCTTTCAACTGCTGATGATGGCCGCCAAGTACCACCCGGACCAGGTCGAGCGGGACAGATCTGGCACTTTCAGGCCCCGCGGTGAGCAGGTGCGTTCGGCTTACCGAAGGTTCTACGCTGCTGTGGAGGCCTTTCCGCACAGCGATTCAGTTCACCAGCACGCACGAATCCTTTACCAGACAGGTCTTCAGTCGACCGAGTTCCAGGTCCCTCTCGACGGCGGCCAGACTCCGAACGAGCTCGTCCTGCAAGACATCCTGAATGGTCAGGAAAGCGCACGAACAGCCTTCATCGCCGCTGTCAGTGCGGAACTCGCCCGGCCGTTCCACTCCTCACAGGGCCGACACCAGGTTTAGATCGCGCCGTTTCCAGGTGGCACTCTTTCCGGGCCTCACGAGCCCTGCGGTCCTCTCGATTCAGCACCGAACCGTCGATCGGCCCTTTCGTATCCCTTGCTGCGACCCGACGTGCTTTGGAAGGCCTGGCGCGCCCCTGGCAAGGTGTGGGCGCCGGGGCACGCCAGGCCTTTGCGTCATGCCGGTGTGCAGGTGGCGGTCCAATACGCGCCGTCGATTTCACTGGTAGAGCCCAGGCGGGTCTCGCCAGGTCGCACACACCGGTAGCTGTCGAACCAGGTCCAGTCCCAGTCGATTTTGATGTACGCGCCGTTGGTCGGCCCCGGCGTGTTGGTGCAGTGGCCGTAGTACGCGTCCGACTGCGTCTCGTAGTAGCCACACGCCCTGACCGACGTTCCTGCCGCCGACGCTGAACCGGGCAGTGCGACCGCGGACATCACGGCAGCGGCCACGGCGCCGAGAATCTTCACACGTGCATGCAAGGAAAACCTCCTGGATTCACGGTTGTCTCTGCGAAGAAGATGAGCTCCTGCGGACATCACCAGGGTGTCTGGGTGAAGGAAGGTGGCACCAGGGCATTCGAAGGGGCTCGAAACCTGCAGGTAGAGGGGAGGCCTGAGGCACGTGGATTTGGCGGGGCCGTCCCTCCGGTGTGAGGTTCCCCCGTTGCGCGAGAGGTGCTGATCAGCTGGTCAGTGAGGGTTGACGGGGTTTCAGGTTCGTCGGTTCGGCCGTCGCCTGCTCGGCGTAGTGCTTCTCCTCGAATTCGATCGGGCTGAGGAAGCCGAGCCGTTCCTGGATGCGGCGGGAGTTATATTGATCCGAAACTCAAAGGGTTCTATTCGAGGATGTAGCGGACGTGCGGGCCGCCGAAGTAGCCCCGGACGATGTGTGGCTGGCGTTGGCGTCGGTG
>NZ_JARGEE010000671.1:0-3137 GCF_033794485.1 Streptomyces sp. MB09-02B | reverse complement strand
GGGGCGAGGCGTTCCGGGTGGTGGCGCGGGTGCCGCTGGGGTCTACGGGATCTGGGTCTACGGGGCCGGCGTACTCGAAGGGCTCGGGTGACTCGGGCGGCTCGGGTGGCTCGGTGAAGGCGAAGGTGAAGGGGGCGGGGGCGGCGTCGCGAGGCGCGGGGGCCGTCGTCGGGTCGGCTGTCGTACGGGAGCGCGCTTCATGACCGACGTGGCGGAGGCGGGGCAGCGGGTGCGGCTGCTGCTGGCCGACGACGAGCATCTGATCCGGGGGGCGCTGGCCGCGCTGCTGGGGTTGGAGGACGACCTGGTGGTGGTCGCGGAGGCGGCGAGCGGGCCGGAGGCGCTGGCGATGGCGCGGGCCCACGAACCGGACGTCGCGGTGCTGGATCTGCAGATGCCGGGCGCGGACGGTGTGAGGGTCGCCACATCACTGCGGGCCGAACTGCCGGGCTGCCGCGTCCTGATCGTGACCGGTCATGGCCGGCCGGGGCATCTGAAGCGGGCGCTGGAGGCGGGTGTGCGGGGCTTCGTCCCCAAGACGGTCAGCGCACAGCGGCTCGCGGAGATCATCCGGACCGTGCACGCGGGGAACCGTTATGTGGACCCGGAGTTGGCGGCCGACGCGATCTCCTCCGGGGACTCGCCGCTGACCGCGCGGGAGGCCGAGGTGCTGGAGCTCGCCGCCGACGGGGCGCCCGTCGCGGAGATCGCCGAGCGGGCCGCGCTGTCCCAGGGGACTGTCCGGAACTATCTGTCGTCGGCCGTCTCCAAGCTCGGTGTGGAGAACCGGCACGCGGCGGTGCGGCTCGCCCGGGAGCGAGGTTGGGTATAGTAGGCCTCGCGCCACGGCGCAGCGCGGACGTAGCTCAGTTGGTAGAGCGCAACCTTGCCAAGGTTGAGGTCGCCAGTTCGAACCTGGTCGTCCGCTCGTGAGATAGGTCGAAAGAAGGCCCCGGTCCACTGGACCGGGGCCTTCTTCGTGTCCCGCGGCTCTACGACCAGCTCGTGCCCGTCAGCCGCTCGTACGCCTCCACGTACTTGGCGCGGGTCGCGGCAACGATCTCCTCGGGCAGCGGCGGCGGGGGCTGCTCGCTCTTGCGGTCCCAGCCCGAGGCCTCCGAGGTCAGCCAGTCGCGGACGAACTGCTTGTCGTAGGACGGCTGGGCGTGGCCCGGCTCCCAGAGGTCGGCCGGCCAGAAGCGGGAGGAGTCCGGTGTGAGGACCTCGTCGGCGAGGACGAGGGTGTCGCCCTCGTAGCCGAACTCGAACTTGGTGTCGGCCAGGATGATCCCCCGGTCCCGGGCGATGTCCCGGGCCCGGCTGTACACGGCGAGGGTCGTCTGGCGCAGCTGTGCGGCGGTCTCCGCGCCGACCTGGCGGGCGACCTCCTCGTACGACACGTTCTCGTCGTGCTCGCCGACGGCGGCCTTGGTGGCCGGGGTGAAGATCGGCGCCGGCAGCTCGGAGCCGTCGACCAGACCCTCGGGGAGGGCGAGACCGCAGACCGTACGGGAGTCGTTGTACTCCAGCAGGCCCGAGCCGGTGAGGTAGCCGCGGGCGACGGCCTCCACCGGGACCATCGTGAGCGACTTGCAGATGAGGGTGCGGCCCGCCCAGTCGGCGGGAGCGCCCGGCGGGAGTTCGGTGCTCAGGACGTGGTTGGGGACCAGGTCGGCGAGCTGGTCGAACCACCAGAGCGACAGCTGCGTGAGGACGCGCCCCTTGTCGGGGATCTCCGTCGGCAGCACCCAGTCGAACGCGGACGTTCGATCGCTGGCGACCATCACGAGGTCGCCCGCCTCGTTCTGGTACAGCTCGCGCACCTTGCCGGTGTGCAGGTGCACCAGGCCCGGAACCTGGATCGGCTCGGGCTTTTCTACGAATCCGGACACGGTTCCTCCCCGTGGTGATGTCCAAGTGGCTCGATTCTCCCGTACGAGGGCGACCGGTCGTGCCCAGGGGGTGCTTCGGCGAGGGCCGACGCGGGACTCGGCACCGGACGCGGTACGGGACTCGATGCGCCACTCAGTCACGTTTGCAGATGCGGTCCAGGAGGTTTGCGGTGGCTCGCTGGACTCGGGTGTCGACGTGGCCCGGTCGGTCCAGGGCCGGGGACCACGCGAACGTTCCGGATGCGAAGACCCAGGCACCGGAGGGGGCCCGGTAGAGGGAGGTCTCCTGGTGGCGGACGACGTTGTGCGCGTCCCGGTACGGGGAGTGGGCGAGGAGGATGCGGCCCTGGTGCTCGGGGAGCGGAGTGCGCGGGAAGTAGCGGTCGGCCTCACCGGCGACCATGCCCTCCAGCTCGTCGTTCTCGTGGGCGCCGGTCGCGTCCCAGAGCCAGTGGTCGGCGTTGCGCACGACCAGGGGGGTGGGGTCGGGGACCCGGCCTTCGTACTGGATGCCCATCAACTGCTGCTCGGGGCGGTCGATTTCGCGCCACAGTGCGGGTTTGCCGGGACCCCGGCGTTTTCGGCAGGTGAGGAGGCGGTCGGGGGCCCCGGACGGGGACGGGCCCAGCTCCACCTGCCAGTACATGGAGTTGGAGGAGAGGAAGACGAGCGAGGTGCCGCCGTCCCGGGCGAGTTCGGCCGTGCGGCGCATCTGCGGGGACCAGTACTCGTCGTGGCCCGGGAAGACCAGGCCTCGGTAGCGGGTCGGGTCGACGCGGCCGGAGTGCAGGTCGCGGGCGTCGGCGTAGGCGAGGTCGTAGCCGTAGCGCTCGGCCCAGCGGATGAAGTCGTAGGCGTGGCCGACGTGCAAGGGGAGACCGGCGCCGGCGTACGGGCGGTCGAAGGAGACGGTCGTCGCGGCGTCGGACTCACCGAGCAGTCGGCCGTTCTCGTCCCAGGCGTGGTAGAGGCTGGCGCCCGTGCGGCCGTCCTCCGGATACAGGTTGTACGCCTGCCAGGTGATGTCCGGGAGCAGGAGCAGCAGGTCGGCTGGGCGGTCGTCGCGGACGGTGAACGGCACGTGGGAGCGGTAGCCGTCGGCGGTGGTCAGGACCGCCACGTATGCGCCGGTGTTCCAGTAGCTCGGGATCTGCAGCCGCCAGGAGAGCCACCAGTGGTGGCAGGAGACCGTGCGGTCTGCGGTGAGGGGCGGGGGCTGGACGATGCCGGAGAGGCGTTTTAAAA
>NZ_JARGEE010000670.1:0-3140 GCF_033794485.1 Streptomyces sp. MB09-02B | reverse complement strand
GTGACTCTCCGTCCAGTTCTGTGTTGTTTCTACTTTTTTGTTTTTTTTCAAACCAAAGAAGGCATTCGAGTTCTGCCTTTCTCGTGGGTTCGGAGATGTTTATAAGGGACATGCGCAGGAGCGCGCCCGGGGCCAGGCGGACCGGGCGGTCGCCGACGCGGGTGCCGTCGAGGGTGGTGCCGTTGGTGGAGCCGAGGTCGACCACGGAGACCCGGCCGTCGGCGGAGAGGGTGACCGCGCAGTGCAGGCGGGAGACGTCCGGGTCGTCGAGCGGGACGTCGGCGTCGGCGGAGCGGCCGATGTGGATCTTGCCGCCGTGCAGCAGGTGGACGCCGCCCGCGTCGGGGCCGGCCACGACGTGCAGCTGCGCGGCGGCCTCGTCGACCTCGGGGCCCGGCTCGGAGGGGGCGCCCAGGGAGAGCACCGCGCCGTCGATGAGGGGCGGCTCGCCCAGGGTGCACCGCTGGGCGTCGAGGCGCTCGGCACCGGCGTAGAGCACGACCTGGCCGCCGCCGGCCTCCCGGCTGCGCTCCAGTCGCTCCGCACCGCCCTCCCCGACGGCGGAGGCGAGGCCCGAGGCCACGGCGGCCAGCGCCGTCCCGGCGGGCGCCGTGACCAGCACGTCGCAGGCCGTGGCACGTCCTCGCGGCTCGGAGGGCGGTCCCAGCGGGTCTACGACGGTCAGCCGGATCTGCATCGCCGTCAGCGGTCCCTTCCGCGCGGGCACCCGCGACAGCGAGGACGGGACTGCGCGGTCCCCACCGCAGACTTCCCCCACCGCTTCACGGGCACGTCGGCCAGTACTGGAGGCATCCTCGCACCTGCCACCGACAACTCGCCCGCCGCCCGGCGTCAAGTGATCTTGATTGGTCGGCTCTGCCCACAAAAATGCCTGACCAGTGCCCGCCAGTTGATCACTTGAGATCGGTCACGTCCGTAACGCGGCCGCATTCGGGATCGGTCGCGTCCGCATCCGGAACCCGACATACCCCGCACGGCAACCAAGCGCCCACGAGGGAGCGTCTTTCCACCGAACGCACACGGGTACCCGTACGTACTCGAGCCACAGCAAGCGGACAGAGTGGGCAGGAAGAGTCGGGAAGTGAACAGCCCGGTCCCGTGGACGGCCGCACTACAGTGGTCGGAACGTCCGCGGGAGTCCAGGGCGTGACCAGGCAAGCAAGCAACAGGGAGCGCATGACGTGCGGCCGGTAGGCAGTAAGTACCTCCTTGAGGAGCCGATTGGACGCGGCGCCACAGGCACGGTCTGGCGCGCCCGCCAGCGGGAGACCGCCGGGGCCGAGGCGGCCGTGCCCGGCCACCCCGGCGAGACCGTCGCGATCAAGGTCCTCAAGGAGGAGCTCGCGAGCGACGCGGACATCGTGATGCGGTTCCTGCGGGAGCGCTCCGTACTGCTCCGGCTCACCCACCCGAACATCGTGCGCGTCCGGGACCTCGTCGTCGAGGGCGATCTGCTGGCCCTGGTCATGGACCTGGTCCAGGGCCCCGACCTGCACCGCTACCTCCGCGAGAACGGCCCGTTCTCGCCCGTCGGCGCGGCCCTGCTCACCGCCCAGATCGCCGACGCGCTCGCCGTGAGCCACGCCGACGGTGTCGTCCACCGCGACCTGAAGCCCGCGAACGTCCTGCTCAAGCAGGACGGCGGCGAGATGCACCCGATGCTGACCGACTTCGGCATCGCCCGCCTAGCGGACTCCCCCGGCCTGACCCGGACCAGCGAGTTCGTCGGCACGCCCGCGTACGTGGCCCCCGAGTCCGCCGAGGGCCAGCCGCAGACCTCCGCCGTCGACATCTACGGCGCCGGCATCCTGATGTACGAACTGGTCACCGGCCGCCCGCCGTTCAACGGCCAGACCGCGCTCGAAGTGCTCCACCAGCACCTCAGCGAGGAACCGCGCCGCCCCTCCACCGTCCCCGACCCGCTGTGGACGGTCATCGAGCGCTGCCTGCGCAAGAACCCGCGTGAGCGGCCCAGCGCGGTCAACCTCGCCCGCGCGCTCCGCATCGTCGCCGAGGGCGTCGGCGTGCACGCGAACTCCATGCAGATCGCCGCCGCCGAGGGCGTGGGCCACATCCTCGCCCCCGACCCGTCGCCCGCGCAGGTACCGGGGTCCCCGGAACCGTTCGGCTCGGCCGACCCGACGCAGGTGCTGCCGCACGGCGCGGGCGCGTACGACCCGAACGCCGCGACCAGCGTCCTCCCGCACACCTCGGGACCCGCGGGATCGGGCGACCCCACGACCGTGCTCCCGCACACCGGTGGCGCCGATCCGACGTCCGTCATGCCGCCGGTGCCGTCGCACGACCCCGGCGGGCAGCCCCCCGAGCAGCCGCACCCCTGGCAGAACCAGCTCCGCGCGGCCCGCGACCGCAACGAGCAGACCCAGGTCCAGTACCTCGACCCCAACGACGACCCGCTGCGCCGCCGGCCCCAGCGGCAGGCGAACCGTCCGCAACAGCCCCCTCAGCAGCCGCCGCGCCGGCAGCAGCAGCGGCCGCCGCAGGGCGGGCCGGGCCCCGCGTACGGCCACCCGCAGCAGCAACAGCAGTACGCGCCTCCGCAGCAGCCGCCGCAGCCGCAGCGTCGGCAGCCGGAGAGGTACGCGCCCGCGCCGCAGCCGCAGCGGCCGGCGCCTCGGCCGCAGCGGGAGCCCCGGCCGCCGCGTGAGCCGCGTCAGCGCAGCGCCAATCCCATGCGGATCCCTGGGCTGGGGTGTCTCAAGGGATGCCTGTTCATGATCGTCCTGCTCTTCGTCGGTGGCTGGCTGATCTGGGAGTTCACGCCGCTGCAGGAGTGGGTGGGCACGGGCAAGAGCTGGTGGGGCCAGCTGTCCGCCTGGGTCGGCGAAGTGGGCAAGTGGATCGGCGAACTGGACAACGGGTCCGGTTCGGGCGGCTCGGGGCAGTAGAGGGCCTCATAGCTCGGGGGTGTGGGTTTCGTCGGCGGGTGCGGCTCCGGTGGGGCTTCTCGCGCAGTTCCCCGCGCCCCTAGAAGACCAGGCCCCTGCGGGCCTGAAAAGCATGGGGCGCAGCCCCTGCTTTCAGGGGCGCGCGGAACTGCGTGGCCAGCCCC
Organism: Streptomyces sp. MB09-02B; assembly: GCF_033794485.1. NCBI lineage: Bacteria > Bacillati > Actinomycetota > Actinomycetes > Kitasatosporales > Streptomycetaceae > Streptomyces > Streptomyces sp. MB09-02B. Next base: position 46 of record NZ_JARGEE010000670.1, on the reverse strand, counting down.
CACGCACCCGCGCCCCTGAAAGCAGGGGCTGCGCCCCATGCTTTTC
>NZ_JARGEE010000066.1:0-29255 GCF_033794485.1 Streptomyces sp. MB09-02B | reverse complement strand
GTGGTGTGGCGGGGGGGCTGCTCGCGGGGACGGGCGCCCTGGTGGCGGCGCGGGGTGTGGTGCTGCTGACCCGGGTGACCCCGGAGGTCGCGATCCCGCCGGTGGCCGCCGCCCGACCGGCCCGTCCCGCACCGGCGACCGAGGACCACCCTGTGGCGGCGGTCCTCGCCCTGGAGCCCCACCGCCCCGACGGAACCGTCGTTGCTGCCCCGTCTGCCGGGCTCCCCGACACCGGGGCACCTCACGGCGCTCTGAACAGGCGGGGGCGGGCGCAGCCAGGACGGCGGCGGACGCGCCCCTGGGGGCCGCAGGCCTCCAGGGGCGCAGGCCTCCAGGGCCGCAGGCCTCCAGGGCCGCAGGCCTCCAGGGCCGCAGGCCTCCAGGGCCGCAGGCCTCCAGGGGCGCAGGCCTCTAGGGGCGCAGGCCTCCAGGGGCGCAGGGGACTGCGCGATCAGCCACAGCTGGCCGCTCGCCGCCCGCTCGCCGCCCAGTCACAGGTCCCCCGAGCGCTGAGGGCGCCCTACCTCGCTCCCAGCGCCGGATCGCTCACCCCGGGCCGCCCGTTCTCCACGTGTCCGGCGAACCTCCGGAGGAAACCCCCCTCGCCGGTGACCGTCAGGTCGTACCAGCGGCGGCCGGCCCGGAGGTCCACGAGCTGCCGGACCTTCGCCCCGGCCCGCACCCGGACCGTACGGGCCCGGCCTCCGTACGCGCTGACGACCTTCAGACTCACCGCCGCGGAACCCTTGTTGGTGAAGGTCAGCTCCACGTCCTCGCCGACGTGCCGCGCGGTGACCTCGGGTCCACGCGTCTTCCCCGGCCCTTCGAAGACCCGCAGGAAGCCGTTCGGCCCGTGCACCGTCAGGTCGTACGAGCCCCCGGAGGCCGCGGTGTCCCACGTGTCCGACACGGCCCGGCCGGCCTCCGTGGTGTACGTCCACGGCCCGTCCGTACGGTTCCCCGAGGTGACGAGGAACGCCGCGCCGGCCTTGCCGCCGGAGGCGAACGTGAGGGTGAGGGTCCCGGCCTTCGGATCGGCCGAACCGTCCACCCGGGGCGCGTACTTCAGTGGCCGGGCGGGCCGCAGCCCCCGTTCCTGCCGCGGCATGCTCGGATCCGCCGGCACGGTCGGCCGGTAGTCGGGGTGCCGCTCCCGGTCCGGCGGCTCGTACGCGTCCGTGTCCGGCAGCGCGGCGGGCCGGCTGTCCTTGCGGGAGAAGTCGAACGCCGAGGTCAGGTCACCGCAGACGGCCCGCCGCCACGGTGAGATGTTGGGTTCGCGCACCCCGAACCGCCGTTCCATGAACCGCAGGATCGAAGTGTGGTCGAGGGTCTCCGAGCAGACGTAACCGCCCTTGCTCCAGGGGGAGACGACCAGCATCGGCACGCGCGGGCCGAGGCCGTACGGACCGGCGACATGGGTGGGGCTGCCCGCGAAGAGGTCGGGGCCGACGTCCACCGTCGACTTGCCCCGGGACGCGTCGCGCGGCGGCAGCGGCGGCACGAGGTGGTCGAAGAAGCCGTCGTTCTCGTCGTACGTGATGAACAGAGCCGTCTTCGCCCAGACCGCCGGGTTGGAGGTCAGCGCGTCTAGGACCTGGGAGATGTACCAGGCGCCGTAGTTCGAGGGCCAGTTGGAGTGCTCCGAGAACGCCTCGGGTGCGGCGATCCAGGAGATCTGCGGCAGACGGCCCGCCTTCACGTCGGCCTTCAGCAGATCGAAGTAGCCGTCGCCCGCCTTCGCGTTCGTACCGGTGCGGGCCTTGTCGTACCACGGGTCGCCGGGCCTGGCGTTCCGGTACCGGTTGAAGTAGAGCAGCGAGTTGTCGCCGTAGTTGCCCCGGTAGGCGTCGGCTATCCAGCCCCAGGACCCGGCCGCGTCCAGGCCGTCGCCGATGTCCTGGTAGATCTTCCAGGAGATCCCGGCCGCTTCGAGGCGCTCGGGGTAGGTGGTCCAGTCGTAGCCGACCTCGTCGTTGCCGAGGACGGGGCCGCCGCCCTTGCCGTCGTTGCCCGTGTAACCGGTCCACATGTAGTAGCGGTTGGGGTCCGTCGAGCCGATGAACGAGCAGTGGTAGGCGTCGCACACGGTGAACGTGTCGGCGAGGGCGTAGTGGAACGGGATGTCCTCACGCGTCAGGTACGCCATCGTCGTGGTGCCCTTGGCCGGCACCCACTTGTCGTACTTGCCGCCGTTGTAGGCGGCGTGCCCGTCCGGCCAGCCGTGCGGCAGGCCCTCCAGGAACTGCATGCCGAGATCGTCGGCCTCGGGGTGGAACGGCAGCACGTCCTTCGCGCCGTCCGACTGGTGCCACACGCTCTTCCCGTTGTCCAGCGTCACCGGATGCGGGTCACCGAAGCCCCGTACGCCTCTCAGCGAGCCGAAGTAGTGGTCGAAGGACCTGTTCTCCTGCATGAGGACGACGATGTGCTCGACGTCCTCGATCGTGCCGGAACGATGGTGCGCGGGCAGCGCCGCGGCCCGCTCGATACTGGCCGACAGTGCGCTGAACGCCGTCGTGGCGCCCGCGACCTGGAGGAATCGCCGCCGGTTGACTTCAGGCATGGGTGGATGACCTCTTGTCCTGACGTGGTGCGTCGGAAGTGACCTGCGCGCTGGGGGTGCTTCGAGTGTCCCGGGGCATGGTCCAAGAGGAACGAACGCCGGGGAAGGGTCCGTGGCGCGGGTGTGACGCGCCGGCGGCCGCCGCGCGAACAGCGCCGGGCGGGCGCACCACGGCCGGGCAAAGCCGTGCGCAGCGGCCCTTCCGTCTGACGGAAGCGGTATTGCCCGGTGCCGGGCGCGGTCAGGAATGTGGTGGCACGCGGGGTGACGTGGCTCCGCTCACAGGGTTCGCAAGGTTCTCAGGGACGGGATCGCCATGCCTCACATGACCGCCTTCGCCAGGAATCAGTGGTACGTCGCCGCCTACGCCGAAGAGGTCGGCCGGGAGCTGCTGGGTCGGACGATCCTCGGGGAGCCGCTCGTCTTCTACCGGACGGAGGAGGAGGGGACGCCCGTCGCGCTGCACGACCGGTGCGTGCACCGCCGGTACCCGCTGTCGAAGAGCGGGCTGGACGGGGACCGCATCGTGTGCGGCTACCACGGGTTCACGTACGACACGACGGGCGCGTGCGTGTACGTGCCGGGGCAGAAGCGGATCCCGCGGACGGCCCGCGTGGCCTCCTACCCGGTGGTCGAGCAGGACTCGCTGATCTGGGTGTGGATAGGCGACCCGGCGCTCGCCGACCCGCAGACCATCCCGCGCGCGAAGCACCTGGCCGCCCCCGGCTGGACGACCGTGCGCGGTATGGAGCCCATCGACGCCGACTACGGCCTCCTCGTCGACAACCTGCTCGACCTCTCCCACGAGACGTATCTGCACGGCGGCTACATCGGCACCCCCGAGGTCGCCGAGACGCCGATCACCACCGAGGTCGACGAGGGCGCCGGTGTCGTGCGGGTCAGCCGGCACATGGACGACGCCGAGTGCCCGCCGTTCTACGCGAGGTCGACCGGCATCGAGGGACGCATCACGCGCTGGCAGGACATCGAGTACTTCGCCCCGTGCCTGTACCTGCTGCACAGCCGGATCGCGCCGGTGGGTGTGCTCCCCGAGGCGGACGGCAGCGACCCGAACGGCTTCCACACCGAGATCACCTACGCGATCACCCCGTCGTCCGACGGCAAGGTGTACGACTTCTGGATGGTCTCCCGGGACTGGGCGACCGACGACGACGAGGTCACCGAGTTCCTCAAGGGCAACAACCACACGGTCGTCATGCAGGACGTCGTCGCGCTGAACCTGCTCCAGGAGACGCTGGGCTCCGAGCGCACCGGCTACCAGGAGCTGAGCATCAACATCGACACCGGTGGCCTGGCCGCCCGCCGCATCCTCGCCCGGCTGGTCGAGCAGGGCGAGAAGCCGGTGGAGAAGGTCCAGTGAGCACACCGCCCACCTTCCGGACCGGGGAGGTCTACCGCATCGCCTGGCTGCCCGGCACGGACATCCTGCACGGCACCTGTCACTGCGGGCGCGAGCACACCGCGCAGGACCCCATCGAGATGTGGGAGTGGATGCTCGCCCACCCGCAAGGACACGAGCCGCAAGAACACGAGCCGCAAGGCGTGGAGCCACACCAAGGAAACAGCTCATGACCTCGTCCCCCACCTCGGCTTCCACCTCCTCCGTCTACGAGGCCGAACTCGTCGTCGACAGCCGGGAGTTCGCCGCCGACGGCGTGCTCGTCCTCACCCTGCGGCATCCGCTGGGCGAGGAACTCCCCGTCTGGGAGCCGGGCGCGCACATCGATGTGCTGCTCGGCCCCGGGCTGGAGCGGCAGTACTCGCTGTGCGGTGACCCCGCGGACCGGCACACCTGGCGGATCGGGGTGCTGCGGGAGCCCGACGGGCGCGGCGGATCGGCGTACGTGCACACGGAGTTGGCGCGCGGCGACAAGGTCCGCGTGCGCGGACCGCGGAACAACTTCGCGCTGGAGCCGGTGCCCCGCTACCGGTTCGTGGCCGGCGGCATCGGCATCACCCCCATCCTGCCGATGCTGGCCGCCGCCGAGGCGGCCGGCGCGGAGTGGTCGCTGCTGTACGGCGGACGCAGCCGTGAATCCATGGCGTTCCGGCAGGAGTTGAGCGCGTACGGGGAACGGGTGACGGTCGCCCCGCAGGACGAGACCGGGCTGCTCGACCTCGGGTCCGTGCTGGACGGGCTGCCCGAGGACACCCTCGTCTACTGCTGCGGTCCCGGACCGTTGCTCGACGCGGTCGAGGAGCGGTGCCCGGGCAGGGCGCTCCGGGTCGAGCGGTTCCGTCCGAAGGAGCAGGAGACCGGCCCGGACGGCGAGTTCGAGGTCGTGCTGGAGCGGACGGGGAAGACCGTCACGGTTCCCGTCGGGGTCTCCGTGCTCGACACCGTGCGTGCCGCCGGGGTCGAGGTGCTGTACTCCTGCGCGGAGGGCACGTGCGGGACCTGTGAGACGGACGTCCTGGAGGGCACCCCGGACCACCGCGACTCGGTCCTCAGCGAGGAGGAGCGCGCGGCCGGGGAGACCATGCTCATCTGTGTGTCCCGCTGCCAGGGTTCACGGCTGGTGCTCGACCTGTAGCGGCGGTGGCGGCGGCGCTGGGGCGACCGGCCGGGCCGGGGCGACGCAGGGGGTCACGGCGTACCGCCTCCACCGGGGTACGGCCGGCGTGGACGGGGATGTTCACGGCGGCCACCACCTCGCCGTCCCGGCCCCGCACCGGCGCGGCGCGGCGCGACGCGGCGACCGAGCGGAGCCCCTCCTCCAGTTCCTGGTCGACCAGGGCGTACCGTTCCTGTGGACTGAGCGGGAGTGAGTCCGTTCAGCCGCGCGCCCCGAACGGTCTTGGGCGAGCTGGTCCCAGGTCGCACAACCACGCTAATCCAAGCGGCCGCCCGGATGACCGCGAGTCCCCGCTCGAAGGACCGGACGAAGTGCGGTTCGCGGGCCGCGCCGAACCGGTCTCGATCTGCCCTCGTCGCCTCCACGCCTCCAGGAAGACGCACGGAGACGCCCGGCACGTGCGATCCGCACGCACGGTGGTGCGATCCGTACACACGGTGGTGCGATCCGCGCACGCTAGGAGCACGCTTCCGAAACCGTCAACGACCTTGCGCAGAACGGGCATTGACCCGCCCGCGACGAAGCTCTACGTTCCCGCTGTGCACTGCTGTGCGGTGTACGCACACGTCGTCGAGCACCTTTCCACTAGGGGGAGCCATGCGTCGTCTGCCCATCGGCCTCGCGGCGGGCGCTCTGTTACTGGCCGCCACGGGCTGCGGTTCGTCCGACTCCTCGGGGTCGAGCGGGGCCGGCGCGTCCGGCGGTACCACCACCCTCAAGGTCGGCATCATTCCCATCCTGGACGTCGCTCCGGTCTACCTGGGTCTGAAGAAGGGCTTCTACGCCGAGCGCGGCCTCGAGCTGGAGCTGACACCCGCTCAGGGCGGGGCCGCGATCGTGCCCGGTGTCGTCTCCGGCCAGTTCCAGTTCGGGTTCAGCAACACGACGTCGCTGCTCGTCGCCCAGTCCAAGAACGTGCCCGTCAAGGTCGTGGCGAACGGTGTGGCGTCGACGGCCGAGGAGGGTGCCGACTTCTGCGGCATCACGGTGAAGAAGGACAGCCCCATCAAGTCCTCCGACCAGTTGGAGGGCAAGAAGGTCGCGGTCAACACGCTCAACAACATCTGTGACACCTCGATCAGGGAGTCGATCCGCAAGGCCGGCGGCGACCCGTCGAAGGTCGAGTTCGTCGAGATGCCCTTCGACCAGATGCCCGCCGCGCTCGACAAGGGCCAGGTCGACGGGGCCTGCACCCCGGAGCCCGCGCTGGCCATCGTCAAGGCGGCCGACGGCCGGTCCATCGCGTCGAACTTCTACGACGTGGACCCGAACCTCACCGTGGCCATGTACTTCACCTCCCAGCAGTACGCCCAGAAGAACCCGGAGCTGGTGAAGAAGTTCCAGGAGGCGACCGTCGAATCCCTCGAGTACGCCGACAGCCACCCCGACGAGGTCCGCGAGATCCTCACCACGTACACGAAGATCCCGAGCGACCTGCTGGACAAGCTGACCCTGCCCCACTTCCCCGCGGAGCCCGACCGCCCCTCCATCGAGCGGCTGGCCGAACTCGGCGTGCAGGACGGCCTGTTCGACAAGGCCCCGGACCTGGACAAGCTGCTGCCGTGAGGACGGGCAACACCGCACTGGGCGCGGCCGGCCTCGTGGGGTTCCTCGCGCTGTGGGAGGCCGTCCCCCGGGTCGGCGTCGTCAAGGACGACTACTTCCCGCCGGTCAGCCGGGTCGCCGGCGCCCTCGGCACCGAGTTCGCCGACGAGGCGTTCTGGACGGCGCTCGGCGACACCCTCACCGGCTGGGCGGTCGGGCTCCTGATCGCCGTCACGGCCGGGGTCCTGGTGGGGGTCGTCATCGCCGTCGTGCCGTACCTGCGCGAGGTGACGTCGTCCACGATCGAGTTCCTGCGCCCCATCCCCTCGGTCGCCCTCATCCCGCTGGCGGTCCTGCTGTACGGCAACGAACTGCGGTCGGTGCTGCTGCTGGTGGTCTACGCGTCCTTCTGGCAGATCCTGATCCAGACCCTGTACGGGGTCCAGGACGTGGACCCGGTCGCCGAGGAGACCGCCCGCTCCTACGGCCTCGGTACCTGGGCGCGGATCCGCCACGTGCTGTGGCCCACCGCCCTGCCGTACGTCATGACGGGCGTCCGGCTGGCGGCCGCCGTGGCGCTCATCCTGGCCGTGACCGCCGAACTCGTCATCGGAGCACCGGGGTTGGGGCAGCGCATCGCGGTCGCGCAGACCTCGCAGGCGGTGCCGGAGATGTACGCGCTGGTCGTGGTCACCGGGCTGCTGGGGCTGCTCATCAACGTGGGGGCGCGGACGGTGGAGCGGCGGGCGCTGGCCTGGCACCAGTCAGTGCGCGGGGAGGTGGCGGTGTGAGCCGTGTCCTGCTCCGGCTGCTGTTCGTCGTCGCCCTTCCCGCCGTCCTGGTCGGCGTGTGGTGGCTGGTGTCGGACCAAAGCACCGATGTGTACTGGCCGCCGCTGCGCACGATCCTCGCCACGTTCCCGGACGTCTGGACGGCCGAGCGGCTGCGCGCCGACGTCCTGCCCAGCCTGCTGCGCCTGACAGCCGGGTACGCCCTTGCGGCGGTCGTCGGTGTGGCGGTCGGCACGGTCATCGGCTCCTACCGGCGGGTGCGGGCGGTCTGCGAACCGGTCCTGGAGTTCCTGCGGGCGGTACCGCCGCCGGTTCTCGTCCCGGTCATCGTGCTGTTCGCGGGCATCGGCGACACGATGAAGATCGCCGTGATCGCGAGCGGCTGCGTCTGGCCGATCCTGCTCAACACGGTCGAGGGCGTCCGCGCGGTGGACTCGGTGATGGCGGAGACGGCCCGGTCGTACGGCATCACGGGTGCGGCGCGGCTGCGGAACGTGGTGCTGCGCTCGGCGAGCCCGCAGATCTTCGCCGGGCTGCGCCAGGCGCTGTCCATCGGCATCATCCTCATGGTCATCAGCGAGATGACCGCGGCCAGCAACGGACTGGGCTACACCATCGTCCAGTTCCAGCGCGGTTTCGCCATCCCCGACATGTGGACCGGCATTCTCGTGCTCGGTCTGCTGGGGTTCGTGCTGTCGGTCGTCTTCCGGCTGGTCGAGCGGCGCGTGCTCGGCTGGTACCACGGTCTGCGCGCGTCCTCCCGGCGGTCGTAGTGAAACTCGAGAAGGGGCAGCGGGCGATGGATGCCTTGCTCGACGTGGCGGGTCTGAAGAAGGTCTACGAGGGTTCCGGGCGGCGCGTGGAGGCGGTGCGGAACCTCACCTTCACCGTCGACCCGGGTGAACTGGTCTGTCTGGTGGGCCCGTCGGGCTGCGGCAAGACGACCCTGCTGAAGTGCGTGGCGGGGCTGCTGAGACCGACGTCCGGTGAAGTCCGCCTGGGGGGTAGGGCGGTGGAGGGCCCGCCACCGGGCATGGCGGTCGTCTTCCAGGAGTACGGGCGCAGCCTCTTCCCCTGGATGCGGGTCCGCGAAAACATCGAACTCCCGCTCAAGCAGAAAAGGTTGAGCAGGGAGCGGCGGCGCGGACTGGTCGACGACGCGCTTGCCTCGGTCGGTCTGGCCGACGCCGCCGGCGCGTATCCGTGGCAGCTGTCCGGTGGGATGCAGCAGCGGGTCGCCATCGCCCGTGCGCTGGCGTACGAGCCGGACGTCCTGCTGATGGACGAGCCGTTCGCGGCGGTCGACGCCCAGACCCGCGCCGACCTGGAGGACCTCGTACGGGGGTTGTGGCGGGAGCGTGGGATCACCATCCTCTTCGTCACCCACGACATCGACGAAGCGGTGTACCTGGGCGAACGCGTCCTGATCCTCTCCGCCTCCCCCACCGTCGTCCAGGAGCAGCTGAAGATCGATCTCCCCGTTGAGCGCGACCAGTTGCACACCCGTGTGGCTCCGCGCTTCGCGGACTTGCGCACCCATGTGTACGAGCAGATCCAGGCGGCCAAACGGGGGATCCCGCTGGACAAGGGTTGACCTCCGGCGCCGTCGGCGACCTGAACGCCGGCGGCACCGGAGGGGGTGCGGCTCACCTCTCGGGGGAGGGCACCACGCTCAGGTGGGTCGATGCGGGGCGGCGGGGACGGCGCGTCCTGCGGGCGGGGTCGCCCGGGCGGCCCACCTCGCGCAGGACGAGGGTCATCCGGTGGTAGCCGAGGTCGCGGAGGGTGTCGGGGGTCTCGCCGACGACCCTGCAGAGGGTGGCGCCCCAGCGCGGATCGGGGTGGACCAGGGGCCGCACGGCGCCGTCGTGGCGGCCGGCGCCGGGTCCGACGGTGCGCAGCCAGTGCGGCAGTCCGTGGCGGTAGGCGGCGTCCATGATGGGGTCCTGGGCGATCTCCCGGCGGATGGACTGCAGTCCCCGGTCCTGGGGGTGGTGTTCCACGGCGGCGGCGAAGTGGGCGAGCATCGGCAGGCACCAGCTGGACTCGTGGTCACCGAGGACGGTGGCGGCGTCCGGGTGGAAGAGCACGAAGCGGAGGAAGTTGTCGTCCGGCATGGCGGTCGGGTCGGGTCCCACTCCGGTGAAGAGCGCCCGGAACGCGGCGTTGCTCAGGACGACGTCCCAGCGGTGGTCGAGGACGACGGACGGGAACAGGACGGAGTCCAGCAGTACGGCGTAGTCCTGGAGGTACGCCTGTGCTTCCTGGGCTTCGAGAGTGTCGGGGACGGGCCGCGGTACCGACCGCCGCCCTCCTGCCTGATATGCCATCGGGAGGTCACCCCTCTTGCCTATGCGGCCTTCTCGCGGCTCCTTGATCCTCCTGCCCCCGGCGGAGGCGTGTCAACTATCGTGGCATTCGACGACGGTTGACGGCTGAATCTCGCCACAGTTGTGGCGAGACCTGGATGTGAGTTCGACGGAACCGCTAGTCTCCCCGCAGTTCACGGTGTACTTGCCGGGACCAGGGTCTCGCGCCAGGCTTGGATCCAAGGATTCCGCAGTACCGCGAAATTGGCCTGAGAGAGACGTAGGAGATCTGTCGGTGACGGATGGCTTCGAGGTTCCGGACGCCGCGGCGACGGTTCTGCTGCCGGCCGTCGTGGCCCGTGTCACCGCGCTGGCGGACAAGTTGCGCGTGGGGCACGCGGAGGTCTTCGACACCCGGCGGCTCTCGGTGGCCTCGGGTGTGCCGGAGGCGGTCGTGAAGGCCCTGCTGAGCGGTCGGCGCGCCGGTGAGCCGGACGTCCAGGCCCGCTTTCTGCAGCGCCTCGACCTGCTGCGACGCACCCGGCTCAAGCCCAACGGCCGCAAGTACACCCAGCAGGAGATCGCCGACGGCGCGGGCATGTCGCGCCAGCAGGCGGGCGCCCTGATCAACGGTGACCGGCGCCCGACGATGGAGCACTGCGACGCCATCCAGCGCTTCTTCAGAGTGCACGCCGGCTTCCTCACCGCCGAGGATCCCGAGGCGCTGGCGAGCGCCCTGATGCGGACCGAGCAGGAGCTCCTCCAGCAGCTCGCCGACCGCGAGCGCGCGGCGGCCGAGGCCGCCGACGACCCGTTGCAGCGGCTGCTCCAGAACCACGGTGTGCGTTCCATCGCCTGGCGGGCGGCGCAGCTGCCCACCGACCAGCACCGCGACAAGGTCGCGGAGTGGTTGGACATGCTGCTGGAGAGCGTCAAGCGGCCCGAGTCCTGACCGGGGGAAGATCTGTGGGCATCGGAAAGGAAATGCGCCGCCTGTGCGGCGAGTTGGTCGGCGAACTCACGCTGCCGGCACCGGCGGACCCCGCCGACCTCTACAGCGCCCTGTGCGATGCCATGAGCAGACGCCGCGGCCGCCCCGTCCACTACCGCACCGCAGCCTTCCCGCCCGGTACGGCCAGTGGGCTGTGGCTGGACATGGCCGAACAGGACCTCGTCGTCATCGAGGAACGCACCGCGCCCGACCACCAGTTGGTGATCCTCGGCCACGAGCTGTGGCACATGCAGGCCGGGCACTGCGGGCAGCACGTGGACGGTGCCGCCGTCGCCGCGCGTTTATTGAGCCAGGACGCCGATCTGCGGGAGACCGTGCTGAGGGTCGCCGCCCGGACCCGGTTCGACCTGTCCGACGAGCAGGACGCCGAGAGCTTCGGGCTGCTGCTGGCCAGCAAGTGCCGTATGTGGCTGGCCGGTTCGGGGCTGCGCGGACCGGTGCGCCGCGATCACCTGGCGGGCCGCATCGGGGCCTCGCTCGGCTACCGCGGGCCGCAGGGCTGAGCGGCACCGGACGCCGAGACGCAGAGAACTCTCGAAGACATGGACGGGTCCAGCTACTACGTTCCGGCCGTCGCGATGACGATCGCGCTCGCCCTCAAGACGCCCGCGCTGCTGCGGAACTGGGGCGATCCGCTGATCAGATCCGTGTGCGCGCTGATGACCCTGGCCGCCCTGGTCTTCTGCTTCGCCGCCCCGCCGACGATCGTCGAGCTCAATCGCGTCACGGGCGTCACGAACGTCTCGGCCGCCGTCGTCTATCTGCTCCTGAGCGCGTTCAGCGGCTCCTGTCTGGTGCTGATCACCAACTGGCGGGGCGGCCCGCCGGAGACGACCCGTCGCCTCTCGCGCCGCTGGATCGCCGGGTACGGCGCGGTGTGCGCGGCGATCGTGGTGCTGTTCGTGCTCGGCGAGGCCCCCGTGGAGCGGGTGCGGGACTTCGACACGTACTACGCGGGCGCCCCGTTCCTGCGCGAGATGATCGTGCTGTACCTGACCGGGTTCATGGTCGCGGGCCTCGCGATGAACGTGATGTGCTGGCGCTGGGCGCTCCAGGTGCGCGGCTGGCTGCGCGCCGGACTGCTGATCATCGCGTTCGGGTTCCTGCTCAACGTCCCGTTCGCGGCGGTCAAGCTGATCGCCGTGGTGGCCCGCTGGCAGGGCGGCGACCTGGACTACCTGAGCACGTACGTCGCGCCCGTGCTGTCGTCCGTCGGCGCGCAGGTCTGCGCGGTCGGTTTCTGTCTGCCGCTGGCCGGGGAACGCCTCGGGGACTCCTGGACCATCTGGTCCATGTATCGCCGACTCGGCCCGCTGTGGCGGGAGTTGCGCCCCGTGTGGGCCCAGGCGAGCCACGAGGTGCGGATCTCCTGGTGGGCACCCGCCCGGCTCCAGATGACACAGCGCGAGTCCGACATCCACGACGGCATGCTCAGCCTGTACCCGTACTTCGACTCCGAGGTGCGGGCCAGGGCGTACGACGCGGCTGTCGCGTCGGGTTCGGAGCCCGTCCAGGCGCGGGCCGAGGCCGACGCGGCGATGGTGACGGCGGCGGTGCGGGCGAAGGCGGACGACCCGGAGGGCCGGGTCATCAGCTCGGCCCCGGCCGACGCCCCCGCCCCGCCGGCCGAGAACCCCCGTGACCTCGTACGGATGTCCATCGCCCTGCGTCAGTCACCCGTCGTAGCGGCCGCCCGCGAATGGGCCGCCGCGACCAGGTCAGGAAGCGACTTCCATGAGCGAACCCTTTAGGGCCCCCGGCGGTCCGCGCGACGGCGCGGCCACGACTCCCCGGCGTGCCGTCGTCGTCGGCGCGGGTCTGGCCGGTCTGCTGGCCGCCGCCGCACTGCGCGACCACGCCGAGGTCACCGTCGTCGAACGCGACGCGCTGCCCGAGGGGCCCGAGCCCCGCAGGGGCGTGCCCCAGGCCCGGCACGCCCATCTGCTGTGGTCGGGCGGGGCCCGGGCCATGGAGGAGTTGCTGCCGGGTGTCACCGACGCCTGGCTGGCGGCCGGCGCCCGGCGCATCCCGTTGCCGACCGGGCTGGTGTCCCTGTCGCCGCAGGGCTGGGTACGTCGCTGGCCGGAGATGGAGTTCATGATCGCGTGCAGCCGTGATCTGCTGGAGTCGGTCGTCCGTGCCCGGCTCGTCGCCGACCCCCGCGTCACCGTGCTGGACCGCACCGAGATCCTGGGTCTGGCGGGCGACGCCTCCCGGGTGACGGGCATCCGGCTCTCCTCCGCCGACGGTGAGGAACGGGTGCTCACGGCCGATCTGGTGGTGGACGCAGCGGGCCGCGGTTCGCGGGGCACGGCCTGGCTGGACGCGCTCGGGGTGGCGCCCGCGCCGATGGACGAGGTCGACTCCGGTCTCGTGTACGCGAGCCGGATCTTCCGGGCGCCGGCGGGCACCGAGGAGTACCCGGTGGTCAATGTGCAGCCGGACGGCTCGCAGCCGGTGCCGGGGCGCAGCGCGACGCTCGTGCCCATCGAGGACGGGCGCTGGCTGGTGACGCTGTCGGGCACCCGAGGGGGTCAACCGACCGCGCGAGCCGAGGAGTTCGAGCCGTTCGCGCGGGACGTACGGCATCCGGTCGTGGGCGAGCTGATCTCCCGCGCCGAGCCCCTGACGGACGTCGTGGTCACCCGCAGCACCATCAACCGGCGCCGCTTCTTCGAGAAGGTGTCCGGCTGGCCCGACGGTTTCGTCGCGATCGGCGACTCGGTCGCCACGTACAACCCGATCTACGGCCACGGCATGTCGGTCGCCGCGCAGAGCGCTCTCGCGCTGCGGGAACGGGTGGCCGCGCTCGGCCTCACGGCGCCGGGGCTGGCGCGCCGGGTGCAGAAGGCCGTGGCGAAGCCGGTGACCCTGGCCTGGGAGCTGGCGACGGGCACGGACATCCGTTACCCGGAGGCCATCGGCAAGCAGCCGAACGCGGCGCAGAAGCTTTTCGGGCGCTACGTGGAGCGGCTGATGCGGACCGCGCTCGGCCGGCCCCTGGTCTTCCGGGCGTACCTCGGCGTGGTCACCCTCACCGCACCGATCGGCGCCCTGGTCCGGCCGGAGGTCGTCCTCGCGGTGCTGCGCGGCCCGGTCAAACCCCCGTTGACGGAACCGCCCCTGACGGAGGATGAGCGAAGGACGGTGCTGGGAACGGGCTCCTAGGGCGACTCCCGCGCGAGGGAGAGCGGGATTGTCAGTGGTGGACGGCAAGCTGGGAGTGTGCCGCCCGTATGCCGGGGCGGGCACGGAGTTTCGCCGATCCGACCAGGGGAGAGCCGTTCGATGCCGACCGCCGTACTGACCGACCGCGAGCGCGCCGCCGTACAGGCCTATCTGCGGCTGCTGGGAACCGTACGAGCAGCGTTCGACGGGCCGCCGGAGTCCCGCCGACCACCCGTGGTGCCGCCTGCCGCGCTCGCCGAGGCGGAGCAGGCACTGGCGGCGGCGGGCCTCTCGGGCAACGAGGAGGAGTTCTTCGAACTGCTGCGGAGCTGGTGCCCGCAGGTGTGAGGGAGGGCGGGCTCCGAGCGTCCGCCGGGTGACCTCCGACGGGCCGCCGGGTGACCTGCGACGGGCCGCCGGTGATCTCCGGCGGGCCGTCGCCGGGCCGGGCCCTAGGTCAGGTACATCCCGGCGGCCTGGTCCACCAGTTGACGCAGGGCCGGCACGTAGGTCTCGTCGCCGCCCAGTTCGGTGAGGACGCGGTGCGCGTCGTCGCGGAACGCCGTGAGGTCCTTCTCGAACCGGCGGAGCGCTGCGGGGGCGAGCAGCAGTGCGCGGAGCCGCGCGCGGGCCGGAGCGGAGTCCCGCGCGGCGCGCCCGAGTTCGGCGAACCGCTCCCTGGAGCCTGGGGGCGTCTCCTCCAGGGCGCAGGCGAGGAGATAGGTGACCGTGCCGTTGCGCAGGTCCTCGTCGCGGCCGGAGAGCAGGTCCTCCTGGTCGTTGCAGAGCTGCCAGAGGATTCCGAAGACATCGCCGAACTCCCGCCACAGTTCGGTCCGTTCGGGCCCGGCGCCGGAGAGGATCGCGGCCATCGCCGTGATCATCCCGAAGGGGGCGCCGGACTTCCCGCGATAGGCGGCCACGACCGCCTCGCGCGAGGCGTTCGCCAGGTCGCCGCGCAGGTCGCGCAGTTGGCCCTCCGCGGCGTCGATACAGCAGTCGACGATCTCCCGGGTGAGGGCGTTGCGCACCGCGTCCGGCACCGGCTGGGCCTGGACGACGCGGATGGGCAGGGCCTGTCCGCTGAGGACGGACGCCAGCAGCGCCTCGTCCGTGCCGAGTCCGGCGGGGGTGTGCGCGCCCTGGCCGTCCGCCAGGTCGTCGAGGTAGCAGGCGGAGGTCCACCACAGGACGTGCACGGCCGACAGGGGAACGGCCGGTCCCGGGGCTCCGGTCTCGGAGGCGTGCACGAGGAGCGGGAGCACGGACAGCGGGTACTTCATCTGCTGATGGCCCAGCAGCCCTGATATGGATCTTCGGACCGCCGCGGTCGACGGCCCGAGACTCTCCAGGGCGCCGGTGATCTCCGCGTCGATGTCCGACGCGACCTGTCGATGCAGCTCGACATAGGCAAGGGTGGTCATCCGGCGTCCTCGTCCTCGGTGGGGAAGGGAACCGCAACAGCCGTCGCCGCCAGCCCCCTCCGGACGGTCCAGCGTCCGGCGAAGGTGTCGACGCGACGGCCGCCCACCACCGGTCCGGGCACGAGGAGTTCGGCGCGCAGCCCGCCGGAGCGGCCGTCGGGGCCGACGGTCAGCTCGATGTCGGCCTCCGAGAAGTCCAGCCACCGCCGTGTGAGCGGGAACCACGCCTTGTAGACGGACTCCTTGGCGCTGAAGAGCAGCCGGTCCCAGTGGACCGAGGGGTGGTCGGCGGTCAGCCGGCGCAGTCGCGTCTCCTCGGTGGGCAGGGCGATCGCCGTCAGGACGCCCTCGGGCAGGGCGTCGTGGGGTTCGGCGTCGATGCCGAGGGAGGCGAGGTCGACGGCGCGGACCAGGGCGGCGGCGGCGTACCCCTCGCAGTGGGTCATGCTGCCGGTCAGGCCGTCCGGCCAGCCGGGAGCGCCGCCTTCGCCCGGCACTATCGCCTGCGGGGCGACCCCGAGCTTCTCCATGGCCCGCCGGGCGCAGGCACGGACGAGGGTGAACTCGTGGCGCCGCTTCTCCACCGCCCGGGCGACGACCGCCTCCTCCTCGGGGTACAGCTCCACCCCCTCGACGGCGGCGGCCGCCTCATGGGCGTGCGCCTCCACGACCACGACCGCCCCCGGGAGCAGTTCCTCGATCACCGGCTCCGACCTCCATCGGCAGAATGCGGCGCAGCCGGCCCGGGGGTTCCGGACGCGGTCGCCACTCGCGGGGGTATCCCACGGACACCTCTTCGAAGCGGACCCCGTCGAGCCAGGTGGTCCGCGGGATGTGCAGATGGCCGTAGACCATGACCTCGACGTTGAAGCGCCGGTGCCAGTCGGCGGTCAGCTCCGTGCCGCACCACATGGCGAACTCGGGGTACCACAGGACGTCCGTCGGGTGCCGGTCCAGGGGGTAGTGATTGACCAGCACCTTCGGCAGGTCGGGCGGCAGTTCGGCGAGCCTGCGTTCGGTCTCGGCGACGCGGGCGCGGCACCAGTCCTCGCGGCTCGGGTACGGGTCGGGGTGGAGCACGTGCTCGTCGGTGCAGACCACTCCGGTGCCGTGCGCGTACTCCAGGCCCTCCGCCTTGGTGGCGCACCCCTCGGGCAGGAACGAGTAGTCGTACAACAGGAACAGCGGCGCGACCACCACCGGGCCGCCGGGCCCCTCCCAGAGGGGGTACGGGTCCTCGGGGGTGACGACGCCCAGCTCCCGGCAGAGGGCGACGAGATGGTCGTACCGTTCGACGCCCCGGTACGGGACGGTCTCGCTGGGGTGGGTCCACAGTTCGTGGTTGCCCGGCACCCAGACGACCTTGGCGAAGCGGCCGGCGAGTGTGGTGAGCGCCCAGCGGATGTCGGCGACGCTCTCGGAGACGTCACCGGCCACCAGCAGCCAGTCGTCGTCGGTCTCGGGGCGCATCCGCTCGACCAGGGCGCGGTTCTCGGGGTAGCCGATGTGCAGATCACTGACGGCCAGCAGATTTCCGTGACGGCCGACCCTGGGCTCCACCCGTGCTCCTTTCCGAACACCGAACATCAACACGAGAACACAGGTGAGCACCCGCCGACAAGACCGACCTGGCGGGGCGACGCGGACGCATCCCGGCGCGCCCGTCCCACAAGGATTAACACGCGCGTGACAGAAACCTGGGCCCCAGTGGCCGTATGATCCGTCCTACACCACCGCCACGCCCCTCCTTCGCGTACGGCGGTTCGGCGTACCTCCATCCCCCCTGGCCGGGCACGGCCTGCTTCGCCCTGCCCGCGAACCTTGGAAAGGCGGCCTGCATGGTCTCTCGCGTACGCGTCTGGCTCAACCGCACGTACGCGGAGAATGTCTTCTTCATGGATCAGCTGCGGCATAATCCGCACGCTCGTCCGGTGGAGATCCATGCCACGCACGGTGACGCCGACTCCCCCGTCCTGGCCGCCGCCGACACCGCCGACCTGGAGCCCGAGGGTCTCTCCCCCGCCGCGTACGTGGAGTACGCGCTCGACCAGTGCGCCAAGCGCGGGATCGACGTCTTCGTGCCCCGGCTGCACCAGGCGGCCCTCGCCGCGCACCGCGAGGAGTTCGCCGCCGCCGGTACGGCCCTGCTGGCGCCGACCGCCGGGGCCATCGAGGTCTTCGAGGACAAGGTGACCGCGTACGAGGCGGTCCGGGAGCACGGGATTCCGGTGCCGCCGTGGTACCGGGTGACGAACGCCGACGAACTCGTGGCCGCCGTCGAGGAGTTGGAGGCCGGGGGGCACAAGGCGTGCTTCAAGCCGGCGTCCGGGGCGGGCGGTGTGGGCTTCCGTGTCGTCACGCGCGCCCCCTTCTCGCTCGATCACCTCAGCGGTTTCCCCAGCCCGTACGTGCAGCTCGACATGGTCGTGGAGGCGGTACGGGAGGCCGAGGAGCCCGTCGACTGGATGGTGATGCCGCGGCTGGAGCAGCCGGAGGTGTCCGTCGACTGCCTCACCGGCCCCGACGGCCGGGTCCGGATGGTCGTGGGCCGCACCAAGAACGGCCGCCGGCGCGGATTCACGCTCCACCCGGCGTGGATCGAGCCGGCGCGGCGGATCGCGGAGCGGTTCGGGCTGCACTATCTGACGAACATCCAGTTCCGGATGTACGGCGACGAGCCGGTCCTCATGGACGTCAACACGCGTCCGGCGGGTGGGCTGCACCAGCTCGCGCTGTGCGGGATCAACGCGCCGTGGGCGGCTGTGCGGTTGGCGCTCGGCGAGGAGACGGGGGACGTGCTGCCGACGCGGTTGGGGCAGGACTACACGGTGGTGTCGGGGCCGCGGCCGGTGCGGCCGGTGTCGTTGCCGCATCAGGTGGCTGAGGTGTCAGTGCCCGAGGTACCTGTGGCCGAGGTGGGGGTCGTCGGCGGGCCGGTTGCCGAGGTGGCGGTCGCTGTGGATGCGCGGCCGGTGGCTGTCGCGCCGCCGGTGGCGTGCAAGCCGACGGCCGCGGACCGGCCCCTCGCCGTCTGAGCCACCAGGGGCCGCGCCCCTTCGAACCCCGTCCGCGGTCCGGTGGGGCTTCTCGCGCAGTTCCCCGCGCCCCTGAAAGGCCTGCGGCCGTTTCAGGGGCGCGGGGACGGCGTTCAGCCTGTCACCGCTTCCCCACCGCCAGCCGCAGCGTCTGCACCTCGAACGGGCGCAGTGTCACCGGGACGCCGTTGCCGTCCGTGGCCGCCTCCGACAGGGGGCGTTCCAGCAGGTCGGTGATCTGGGCCCCCGCGAGCGGGAATCCGGTGCGCAGCACGCCCCGGGCCCGGCCGCCGCTCGACTCGTAGATGCGGACCACGACGTCGCCCGAGGCGTCGTCGGCGAGCTTGACCGCCTCGACGGTGACGCCCTCGCCGTCCACGGAGACGACCGGTTCGGGCGCGCCCGCCGCGTCCGCGACGCGCAGCGGCAGGTTGAGGGCGTAGCCCTCGGCGACCGCGTCCTCGATGCTCGCGCCCGGCAGGAGGGAGTACGTGAAGCGGTGCTTGCCCTGGTCGGCCTCGGGGTCCGGGATGCGCGGGGCGCGGACCAGGCTGAGGCGGACCGTGGTGGTCGTACCGCCGTCCTCGCGGACCGTCCGGGAGACGTCGTGGCCGTACGTCGAGTCGTTGATGACCGCGACGCCGTAGCCGGGTTCGCCGACGTGCACCCAGCGGTGGCCGGAGACCTCGAAGCGGGCCGCCTCCCAGCTGGTGTTGGTGTGGGTGGGGCGCTGGATGTGGCCGAACTGGATCTCGGCGGAGGAGTGGGCGGCGCGGACGTCGATCGGGAAGCCGGCCTTGAGGAACTTCTCGGCCTCGTGCCAGTCGATGTCGGTCTCGAAGTCGATCCGAGGGCTGCCCGCGCGGAGGGTGATCGTCTGGGTGAGGCGGGAGCCCTTGCCGAAGGAGCACTCCACGCGGATCGCGCCGAGGAGGGGGTCCTCCTCGACCACGGTGATCGACTCGGGGTCCAGCAGGTCCGTGTAGCGGTTCTTGTAGTGCTTGTCGACGTCCCACGCGTCCCAGTAGTTGGGGAGGTCGGTGTGCAGGCGGAGCAGGTTGCCCTGGTCGCCGAGGACCTCGCGGTCGGCGACCAGGTCGCGGACCGAGGCGAGGGTGCCGTCCTCGGCGATCTCGACCCGGACCAGGCCGTTGTCGAGGACTCGGCCGGATACGGTGACGGGGTGCGGCGGTGCGGCGGGGGTGAGGGGTGCGCTGCCGTTCGCGGGGACGGTGACGTACGCCGGTGCGCCCGCGGTCGTACGGACCACCTCGGCCCGGTCCCGCGGGCTGGTGTTGAAGACGCGCGCGTCACCCGCGCCGAGCGCGGCGACCGCCTCGGTCGTCAGCTCCTCCAGTTCCTTGGCCACCCGCGCGTACTCGGCCTCGGCCTCGCGGTGCACCCAGGCGATGGACGAGCCCGGCAGGATGTCGTGGAACTGGTGGAGGAGGACCGTCTTCCAGAGGCGGTCGAGCTTCTCGTACGGGTAGGCGTAGTCCGGCGCGTGGAGCGCAGCCGTCGTCGCCCACAGCTCCGCCTCGCGCAGCTTGTGCTCGCTGCGGCGGTTGCCCTGCTTGGTGCGGGCCTGGGAGGTGTACGTGGCGCGGTGCAGCTCCAGGTACAGCTCGCCGTTCCAGACGGGGGCGTCCTCGTACTCGGCGCGGGCCTTGGCGAAGAACTCGTCGGGGTGTTCGACGACGACCTTCGGCGAGCCCTCCAGGTCCGCGAGGCGGCGGGCGCGTTCCATGATCTCGCGGGTGGGGCCGCCGCCGCCGTCGCCCCAGCCGAAGGGGGCCAGGGAGCGCTTCCCTGCGCCCTTCTCCTGGTAGTTGCGGACGGCGCGGTCCATCTCCTCGCCGCTGAAGCGGGCGTTGTAGGTGTCGACCGGCGGGAAGTGGGTGAAGATGCGGGTGCCGTCGATGCCCTCCCACCAGAAGGTGTGGTGGGGGAAGCGGTTGGTCTGGTTCCAGGAGATCTTCTGGGTGAGGAACCACTCGTTGCCGGCGAGTTTGGCGAGCTGCGGGTAGGAGGCGTTGTAGCCGAAGGAGTCCGGCAGCCAGACGCCCTTGGTCTCGATGCCGAAGTGCTCGATGAAGAACCGCTTGCCGTGGACGAGCTGGCGGGCGATGGCCTCGCCGCCGGGCAGGTTGCCGTCGGACTCGACCCACATGCCGCCGACCGGGACCCACTGGCCCTTGTCGACGGCCTTCTTGATCCGCTCCCACACCTGCGGGTAGTTGTCGCGCACCCACTCGTACTGCACGGCCTGGGAGCAGGCGAAGATGAAGTCCTCGTACTCGTCGGCCAGCGCGGTGACGTTGGAGAAGGTGCGGGAGGTCTTGCGCTTGGTCTCGCGGATGGGCCAGAGCCAGGCGGAGTCGATGTGGGCGTGGCCGACACCGGAGATGGTGTGGGCGCTGGCGTGGGCGGGCTTGGCGAGGACCGGGGCGAGGATCTCGCGGACGGCGGTGGCGCTGCCGGAGACGTCGTCGAGGTCGACGGCGTCCATGGCCCGGTCCAGGGCGTGCAGGATCTCGTGGCGGCGGGGCTCGTGCTCGCCGAGGTGCACCATCAGCTCGCGCAGCACCTGGAGGTCCAGGTCGAGGTGGAAGACCTCCTCGTCGAGGACGGCGATGTCGGCGCGCCGGAAGGTGTAGAGCGGCTTGTCGCCGGCGGTCAGGATGTCGCCGAGCGGGGTGATCTTGGAGAAGTTGTCGGCGAGGATGTCGGGGTTGGAGGCCGCCTCGACCAGGTAGTCGATGGTCTCGCCGCCGCGTACGGGGTTGCCGATCGGGACGTACTGGTTGAGCGGGTTGACCGCCTTCAGCGGGGTGCCGTCAGCGAGGTGGACCAGAGCCTCGGCCTGGTTGCCGGGCCAGTCGCCGACGAAGCCGAGGTCGATGACGGACTCGACCCGGCGGCCCGCCCACTCGGCGGGGACCTGGCCGCGCATCCGGAACCAGGTGGTGCCCCACGGCGGGCCCCAGGGGGTGTCCATCGCGAACGGGGTGTACGAGGCCGCCGCGGCCTCCTCGAAGGGCACCGGTTCGCCCGGCGCCTGCCAGGCCTCGACCTCGAAGGGCACAGTGGCCGCGTAGATCGCGGGCTTGATGCGTTGGGTGTGGACGCGCTCTACGCGTTCCTCGATCCGGCGGCGTTCGTCATGCATGTGAGGTCTCCAGAGAGGGGGCGGAGCAGAAAGCGGAGGGAGCGGGTGGGGAGATCGAGGACGGTAAGCGCTTTCCGGGCGGGAGCCTACTTCAGGTATCCCAGGCCAGGGTGCACGGCCGTGTAGCCCTCGACCAGACGGCGTGCGACGTTGACCGAGTCGACCAGCGGGTGCAGGGCGAAGGCCTTCACCGCGGTCGTCCGGGAACCCGCCTCGGCCGCCGCCAGGACCTCGCGTTCGACGGCCTTGACCGCGCAGACCAGGCCGGTGGCGTGGTCCGGCAGGGGCGCGACGGAGACCGGGTGGGCGCCGTTGGCGTCGACCAGGCAGGGCACCTCGATGACGGCCTCGGTGTCGAGGGTCGTGAGGGTGCCCTTGTTGCGGACGTTGAGGATGAGGGTGGTGCGCTCGTCGCGGGCGATGGCCCGCATCAGGGCGAGGGCGACCTTCTCGTAGCCGCCGGAGAGGTCGTCGGCGTCGCGTTCGCCGGCGCCGGCCGTCTCCCGGTTCTCCGACATGTAGGTGGCCTCGCGCTCGGCGCGGGTGCGGTCCCAGGCCTTGAGGGCGTGGGCGTCGGGGCGGCGCATCTCCTCGTAGAAGTGGGCCTGTTGCTCCTTGAGGAAGGCGCCGCGGGTCTTCTCGACGGCCTGGTAGGCGCGGACGGCCTCACGGTTGAAGTAGTAGTAGTGCAGGTACTCGTTGGGGATCGCGCCGAGGGACTGGAGCCAGTCGACCCCGAAGAGCTTGCCCTCCTCGAAGGAGCCGAGCAGGTCGCGGTCGGCGAGCAGGCGCGGGAGTTCGTCGCGGCCGGCGATGTGCAGACCGCGGACCCAGCCCAGGTGGTTGAGGCCGACGTAGTCGATCCAGGCCTCGGCCGGTTTGGCCGCCCCGAGGACGCGGGCGATCCGGCGGCCGAGGCCCACGGGGGAGTCGCAGATGCCGATGACGCGGTCGCCGAGGTGACGGGACATGGCCTCGGTGACCAGGCCCGCCGGGTTGGTGAAGTTGATGAGCCAGGCCTCGGGGGCGAGGCGGGCCACGCGCCGGGCGATGTCCACGGCGACCGGGACCGTGCGCAGGCCGTAGGCGATGCCGCCGGCGCCGACGGTCTCCTGGCCGAGGACGCCTTCGGCCAGGGCCACGCTCTCGTCGTTCGCGCGGCCCTCCAGGCCGCCGACCCGGATCGCGGAGAAGATGAAGTCGGCGCCGGTGAGGGCCTCGTCGAGGTCGGTGGTGGCGGTCACCTCGGGGGCGTCGGGGACGTCGGCGGCCTGCTCGGCGAGGACGCGGGTGACGGCGGAGAGCCGCTCGGCGTCCAGGTCGTGCAGGACGACACGGGTGACCCGGCCCTCGGCGCGGTCCCCGAGGAGCGCCCCGTACACGAGGGGCACCCGGAATCCTCCGCCGCCCAGAATCGTCAGCTTCACGCAACTACCACCTTTGCCGATCGTGCGTTCGTGAGGGCCGTCCGGACACCGTTCGTCCGGACCGCTCCGCCACCGTGTGCGGGAGGTGTCCGACACGTGTCAGCCGCGCGCCCCGGAGGGCGGTCACGGCGTGACCACTTCGACGCCCGCGTCCTCCAACGACGCGCGGGTGGTCTGCTCCACCGGCCCGTTGGTGACGACGACGTCGAGTTCCCTGGGGCCGCAGACCTTCGCCATGCCCGTCCCGGGGAACTTCGCGGAGTCGGCGAGCAGGACGACCCTGTCGCTCGCCCTGATCATCGCGCGTTTGACGGGGACCTCGACGACGGTCGTGTCCATCACCTGTCCACCGGGGCGCACTCCACTCGTTCCGAGGAACAGCCAGTCGGCGTGGAGTTGACGGAGGTTGTCCTCGGTGAGGAAGCCGACGAGGGAACGGTACTCGCGGCGGACCATGCCGCCGAGCAGCACCAGTTCGATGCCCTCGTCGTCGGCCAGCTCCTCGTAGACCACCAGGTTGCTGGTGATCACGGTGAGGCGGCGGCCGTGCAACTGCCGGGCCAGGCGGTAGGCGGTGGTCCCGATGTCGAGGAGCACGGACTGCCCGTCGTGGACCATCGACGCGGCCTTGGCCGCTATCGCGTCCTTCTCGGCCACCCGCACCTCGGCGACCTCGGCGAAGGGCTGGTCGCCCTCGTCCACGACCGCGCCGCCGTGCACCCGGGTGAGCAGCCCCTCCTCCTCCAGCCGGACGAGGTCCCGCCGGATGGTGGCGGGGCTCACACCGAGCTGTTCGGACAGGTCGGTGACCGCCGCCGGCCCGCCTGATCGCAGGGCCCGCAGGATGAGTTGATGTCGTCTCTCTGCCAGCACGCGCTGAACAGTACTCGTCATTCCCAATCAAATCCATGCTCACTTCTGCTCGACTCTTGCCAAACTTCCCGGAGGCGCGCACGATCTGTGCACCGAAATTGAAGACTTTTGAAGAGTGATCTTCGAAGGCCTTCTCAGGTGTCGACGAGAGGGTGCGCGCGTGGACGACGACCGGCCCGACGTGCTGCTGACCGGGCTGCTCTTCTACGACCTCGTGCTCACGGGGCTGGGCAGGCCGCCCACACCCGGCGAGGAGATCTGGACCGACGGCATGGGCTGCGGTCCGGGCGGCATCGCCAACCTGGCGGTGGCCACCGCCCGTTTCGGCCTGCGGACCTCGCTGGCCACGGTCTTCGGCGACGACTACTACGGCCAGTACTGCCGTGAGGTCCTCGCCGGGCAGGAGGGCGTCGACCTCTCCCTCTCGCGCACCGCCGACGGCTGGCACACCCCCGTCACCGTCTCCCTCGCCCACGGTCACGACCGGGCCCTGGTCACCCACGGCCAGGAACCGCCCTACTCGCAGGACGTCCTGATGGGCGACCCGCCCGAGGCGCGCACAGCGCTCGTGCACATCGAGGCCGAGCCGCGCGAGTGGCTCGCCAAAGCCGCCGCGAACGGCACGCTCGTCTACGCGGACGTCGGCTGGGACCCCACCCAGCAGTGGTCGCGCGACCTGCTCGACCAACTCGCCCTGTGCCACGCCTTCCTCCCCAACGAGACCGAGGCGATGGCCTACACCCGCACCGACAGCGCGGTCGCCGCGCTCGGCACCCTGAGCGAGCTGGTGCCGGTGGCCGTGGTCACCCGCGGCGGCGAGGGCGCGGTCGCGGTGGACCAGACGACCGGGGAGTACGCGGAGGTGCCGGCCCTGGACGTCGACGTGCTCGACGCGACGGGCGCCGGCGACGTCTTCGGCGCGAGCTTCGTCGCCGCCTCCCTCGGCGGCTGGCCCCTGACGGAACGGCTGCGGTTCGCCGTCCTGTCCGCCGGACTCTCCGTGGGCCGACACGGCGGAGGCCTCGCCGCGCCCGGCTGGTACGGCGTCGAGCGCTGGTGGCGCTCGCTGACCGACCCCGAGCTGAAGCAGGCCTACGGCTTCCTCGCGGACCGCATCCCCGCCGACGTCGGCCCACCGGTGCGCCACGCCCCGGTCACCCCGCCCGCGCGGCTCCACTGACCCCACGCACAACAGCCCTGAAGTACCACGAACAGGAACAAACAGGAGTGACCCGTGGACCTTTCTCGTAGAGGCTTCCTCCAGGCTGCCGTGTTCACCGCGGCCGCCTCCGGCCTGACCGTCGCCTGTGGCGGCGGCTCGGATTCCGGCGGCACCAAGAACGGCAAGAACCTCACCATGTGGTACTGGGGCGGAGCCCTCAGCGACAAGGTGGTCGCCGAGGCCAAGACGCACTTCAAGAGCCAGATCAAGCTGACCAGTTCCTCCATCGGCGGCGACTTCAAGCAGAAGCTCACCACCACGCTCGCGGCGGGCGGCTCCTCCGTGCCGGACATCACCGGCATCAAGGGCGAGGACATCGCCTCCTTCCTGCCCAACGCGGACCGCTTCCTCGACCTGAACGACCTGGGCTTCAAGAAGCTCTCCTCCCAGTACCTGGAGTGGAAGACCAAGCTCGCCCAGACCGAGGACGGCAAGCAGATCGGCTTCC
Organism: Streptomyces sp. MB09-02B; assembly: GCF_033794485.1. Classification (NCBI taxonomy): domain Bacteria; kingdom Bacillati; phylum Actinomycetota; class Actinomycetes; order Kitasatosporales; family Streptomycetaceae; genus Streptomyces; species Streptomyces sp. MB09-02B. The sequence goes on along the minus strand of NZ_JARGEE010000066.1, from coordinate 3,669 downwards.
CGATCGACATCGGCCCCACCGCGCTCTTCTACCGCGCCGACCAGTTCGAGAAGGCGGGGCTGCCCAGCGACCCGGCGAAGGTCGCCGCCGAGGCCAAGACCTGGGACGACTACTTCGCGCTCGGCACCGAGCTGAAGAAGGCGCTGCCCGGCACCTTCCTCATCAACAACATGGGCTCGGTGTTCAGCATCGCGGTCGGTCAGGGCACCACGCGGTTCATCGACCAGGACAACCACTTCATCGGCGACCAGGACCACATCCGCGCCGCGTGGGACCACGCGATACGCGCCTACACGCTCGGCCTCGACGCCAAGATCAACGACCAGAGCTGGAACGCCGCCGTCGGCAAGAGCCTGACCACCGAGGTCGGCGCCGCCTGGCACGCGCTGGACATCGAGTCGGCGGCGCCGAACACCAAGGGCAAGTGGCGTGTCTGCGCGACCCCGGGCGGGCCGGCCAACCAGGGCGGTTCCTACCTGACCCTGCCCAAGCAGTGCCGCAACCCCGAAGAGGCGTTCAAGATCATCAGTTGGATCCTCAGCCCCGACAACAACGCCAAGAGCTTCGCCGACGCCACCATCTTCCCCGCCTCCCCGGAGACGTACGCGATGCCGGCGATGACGGGCCCCGACGCCTTCTTCGGCGGGCAGAAGATCATCGAGGTCTTCGGTCCGGCCGCCGAGGCCATCCCCGTCAGCTACGAGGCGCCCGCCGACTCGGCGGTCATGGCTCCCTTCATGGCCGAGCTGACCAGCATCGAGGCCAAGGGCAAGAAGCCCGACGACGCCTGGAAGGACGCGGTCTCGCAGGCCAAGCAGATCGCCAGGCGACAGGGGGTGAACTGAGGTGTCGTCACCTCCGGTGACCGGTCCCGCCACGGTGCCCGAGCACCGTGGCGGGCCGGGCCCGGCCCGCTTCCGCCCGCGGCGCACCCCGCCCGCGGGCGTCGCTCGGCCCACGCGTCGCGGGGTGCTGTCGTACTGGCGGCAGTACCTCGCGATCTCGCCCTTCTATCTGATCTTCCTCGGTTTCTCGTTCGTCCCTGTCTTCTATTCGCTGTACCTGGCCTTCCAGCGCTACGACGGGCTGGGCACCAAGCAGTTCGTGGGTCTGCAGCAGTTCGAGTTCCTCTGGAGCGACCCGGTCTTCTGGCTGTCCATCCGCAACACCCTGATCATCTGGGTTTTGTCCACGGTCCCCACGCTCTTCGGCGCGCTCGTGCTGGCGACGCTGCTGCACTCGGTGCGCCGCTTCAAGGGCTTCTACCGCATCGCCCTGTACGTGCCCAACGTGACGTCGATCGTCGCCGTGGCGATCTTCTTCGGCGCGGTGTTCAGCAACGACTTCGGTCTGGTCAACGCGATTCTGGGCATGGTCGGCATCTCACCCGTGCCCTGGCTGAGCGACCCGTGGCTGATCAAGGTGGTCATCGCCCTGCTGATGACCTGGATGTGGACCGGCTACAACATGATCATCTACCTGGCCGGCCTCCAGGCCATCCCACAGTCGGTCTACGAGGCGGCCAGGATGGACGGCGCCGGCCCGATCCGCACCTTCTTCCAGATCACCATCCCGATCATGCGGCCGATCATCCTGTTCACCGTCGTCATCTCGACCATCAACGGTCTGCAGAGCTTCAGCGAACCCCAGGTGCTCTTCGCCAGCAACGCCGCCAACCAGAACCTCGGCGGGCCGGGCCAGGCGGGCCTGACCACCCTGCTGTACTTCTACCAGTCGGCCTTCCTCGACAACGACTACGGCTACGGCGCGGCCATCGTGTGGGCCTTCTTCGTACTGATCATCGTGCTCGTCGTCATCAACTGGCGCATCGTGCAACGAGGGAGGAAGGCATGACGACCGCCACCACGCCCCGGCCGCCGGCCACGGCCGCGAAGCCGAACCCGGGCGCCGGGCGGCCGCGCCGCCCCAAGGGCCTGTCCCCGCACCTCTTCCTGATCCTCGCCGTCGTGATCTCGGTCTTCCCGTTCCTGTGGACGATCGTGATGGCGACCAACACCACCCGGGACATCTACAAGAGCCCGCCGAAGCTGACCTTCGGCTCGCACCTGCTGGAGAACATCCGCGGTGTGCTCGACACGGTCGACTTCTTCGGGTCGATGCTCAACACGATCGTCATCGCCGGTGTCACCACGGTCCTGGTGCTGTTCGTCGACTCCCTGGCGGCCTTCGCCTTCGCCAAGTTCGAGTTCCCCGGGCGCAGGTTGCTCTTCGGCCTGCTCCTGGTGTTCATGATGCTGCCGCTGCAGCTGGCCGTCCTGCCGCAGTTCATCCTGATGTCCGAGCTCGGCTGGGTCGGCATGCTCAAGGCGCTGGTCTGGCCCGCGCTGTCCAACGCCTTCGGCATCTTCTGGCTGCGCCAGTACATCGAGAACGGGGTGCCCGACGAGCTGCTGGACGCGGCGCGCATCGACGGCGCCGGATTCTTCCGGCAGTACTGGAACGTCGCCCTGCCGATGATCAGACCCGCGATGTCCTTCCTCGCCATCTACGCCTTCGTCGGCGCCTGGAACGACTACGTCTGGCCGCTGATCGTGCTCACCAACCCCGACCACGTCACGCTCCAGGTGGAGCTGGCCCAGCTCAACGTCGGCCACAACACCGACTACAGCATGGTGATGGCCGGTGTGCTGATGGCGTCCCTCCCCCTGGTGATCGTCTTCGCCGTCTTCGCGCGGGGCTTCATCGCGGGGGCCACCGAGGGCGCGGTCCAGGGCAGTTGAACCCGCGGTACAGGGGCGGGTGGCGGGTGGTCCGGTGTCGAGACAGAGGGGCGCGGTGGTGGACTCCGAGAGCGGCGGGCGGCCGGAGCGCGGCAAGGTACTGGTGGTGGGCATGGACGGGGTGCGCTTCGACCGGCTCACCCGCTCGTCGGCCGCGGCGCCCGTGCTGCACGGCCTGATGGCCACCGGGGTCCACGGCAGCAGTCTGCTGCCCTACGGCGAGGTGGACGGCCAGGCCGAGGGCGGGCCGTCCACCAGCATGGCCTACACCGACTCCGGTCCCGGCTGGTCGAGCGTGCTGACCGGGGTGTGGCCCGACCGGCACGGGGTGACCGGCAACGACTTCGAGGGCGCCGACTACGTCCGTCACCCCGACTTCCTCTGCCGGGCCGCCGCCGCGCGCCCCGGTCTGCGCACGGCGGCCGCGGTGTCCTGGCCGGAGCTGGTGCTGCGCGGAACCCTCGGCCCCGCCATCGGCACCCGTGTGTGGTTCGACGGCGAGTCCGACGGTTACGAGGGCGCGGACCACCTCGTCGCCCGTACCGCCGTGCGCTGGCTCACCGAGGGCGACCCGGACGCGCTGTTCGTCTACTTCGGCGCCACCGACGAGGCCGGCCACGCCACGGGCCCCCTCAGCCCCGCCTACGACCGGGCCCTGCTCGCCCAGGACGCCCACCTCGGGCAGTTGCTGGAGGCGATCGACGCCCGGCGCCGCGACCCCGCCCGCGCGGACGAGCACTGGACGGTCGTGGTCACCACCGACCACGGACATCTCGACACCGGCGGGCACGGCGGCGACACCCGCGCCGAACGCGAGGTCTTCGTGGTCCTCGCCGAGCCGGGAACACCGTCCGGCGGAACCTCCGCCGGCACCCGTCTCGACGCCCCCCGCCTCATCGACATCGCCCCCACCGTCCTCGACCGGCTC
>NZ_JARGEE010000669.1:0-3160 GCF_033794485.1 Streptomyces sp. MB09-02B | reverse complement strand
GAGGATGGCGCGGCGGCGGGTCTGGGGTACTCCGTAGTCGGCGGCGTTCAGCACGCCCACCCACATGCTGTAGCCCCAGGTCCGCAGCACGGCACCGATCTGCTGGAACAGCGGGAGGACGTCGGGGACTTCCTCCAGGCACACCCATTCGGGGCGCAGGTCGTACAGCCAGCGCATCGGCTCGGCGGCGAGCAGGGACCGTTCGTCCTTGCACCGGGCGAGGAGATCGGCGCGGGTGTCGCGGCCGTGGGCGAGGTCGTGAACGGCTTGGTGTACGAGCGCCTGATCGGCGAGCCCGCCGCGCTTCCCGGCGCGGGACCATGCCTGGCACGGCGGGGACGCGATGAGACCGGTGACGCGGTCCTTGAACGGGTCGGTCGGGTACGCGGCCACGTCGGTCTGAATGGTGGCGTGGCCAGCGGCGTGCGCGGTCCTGCACGCCGCCGTGTCCCACTCCAGGCCGATGTCGGCCAGGCCGAGCATGCGCAGGCCCTCCGCCCAGCCGCCAGGTCCCCGGAACAGTTCAACGATGTCGCCGGGAATCACGCGGCTACCTGCTTCGGCCGCGCTCTTGGTCGAGAACGCGTCCACGACCCGGAGGGGCCGGGATGCGACTGGTGCTCGCCGGATGTCGGTCGGTTCGGTCATGCTGGATGTCTCCAGTCCTGTGAAGGGTGCTGGGTGACAAGGGCGGCCCCGGATTCATTGGCGTGAGACGGGGGCCGCCCTTGGCGTAGCTACTGGTAGAAGCGGTTGCGCTTGATGACGGCCTTGCGGATGTTGACCGTGGTGCCGCCCTTGTCCCCGCCCGTGCTGAAGATCTGGACGGCGATCCAGCCGCCGAAGATGACGGCGGCGAGGGTGATGAGCTGGGTGATCAGCGCTGTGAGCGCGGTGATGAACGTGGTGAGGATCAGCAGTCCGCCGCACACGGCGAGGAACCCCACGCCCCCGAGCGCGACGTTCACAGCCGCGCGGGAGACGGGCGGCTTGGCCGCGACCGGTTCCGGCTGGACGGGGCCCACGGCGTAGCCGGTGACGACCCGCCCGTCGGGGAGGCGGTTGGGGAGTTCTCCCCGTCTCCCCGGCGTGCGAGGGTGTGCCTCCCCGCTACTGGGAGGCGGAAGCGGAACCGTCGGTGTCGCGGTCGGCGAGGGCGCGGGCGACGTCGTCGCGGCGGATCATCATGCGGCCGTGTGACTTGTACGCCTCCACCCCGTGGCCTTCCAGGACGCGGGTGAGGTCGCCGAACGACCAGCCGTCGTAGGCGCCGGCGTCCAGGGCGGCGAGCCGCTTGATGACGTCCTGGGTCAGGACCCGCTTGTCGTCGGCGATCACGGTGAGGATGTCGGCGAGCGGGTCGCGCTTCTCGCCCCGCTCGATGGTGTGCACGGTGGCGACGTTCTCGCCCCGCAGCGCGCGGGCACGCTCGGCGATCTCGGCGGCGGGCTCGTCGTCGATGAAGTGCGTGCGCACGGTGATGGACGACTGCCCCTTGGGCATGTCGATGCCGTCAGAGGCGACGACCAGGGTTCCCTTGTCCAGCCCCTGACGCAGCAGGTGCGGGGCGGCGCCGTCCTCGACGGCCTTGTCCCCGAGCGCCATCTTCGACTGTGACTCGCTGCCCAGCACGAGCGAGGCACGGGTGTGCGCGCCCTCGCGGACCAGCTTGGGAAGGTTCTGGTCGGTGGGGTCCTGAGTGCCCTGCCACATCAGGACGTCGACCGCGCGGCCCTGGTTGTGGATCTTGCGGACGGCCATGAAGTACCGGCTGGTGGCTTTGGAGCCGCCGTAGGGGCGCCGCTCCTCGTCGACGGCCGGGCACATGAACGCCAACTGCGCCTCGTCCACCAGCACGATCAGCGGAGGAAACGTGGCCGTCGGGTCGTCGCGGCGCAGCTCGATGCGGCGGTTCATCTCCGCCACCCCGTCCTCGACCATCTCGGTCGCCGCGATCACGTGCTCATCGGTCGGACCCTCGATCAGGACACTCGCGATGCCGTTGAACATCCCCCAGTCGCCGACGCCCTTGAGGTCGGAGATCCAGAACTGCACCGACCGGTCCAGCGCGAGCCACAGGGCGAGCGCGCGCAGAGAGGCGGTCTTGCCCTGATTTGAGCGGCCGGTGACCAGTACATGCCGCTGATACAGACTCAACTCCGCCGCGTCGCCGCGCAGGTCCTGCCCCCACGGCGCCTTGCCGCTCTTGTAGTTGGCGGTCATCGTCTCGTCGGTGACCAGCGGAGACGGGCCGATCGGCTCGTCCAGCGCGCCGGAATCGGCGATCCACAGGCGCACGGTGCGGGCGGCTTCGGGCAGAGTGATGAACACCTCGTGCTCGTGCCGGCTGAGGTTCTCCGCCAACTTGCGGCGGCGCTGCTGTACCTCGACCGTCGAGACCTCCAGCGGCAGGGTGACGTCGACCTCCACGCCGCATCCGGCGATCACGATCGGCGAGAGCATCGCGGCGCCCCCGTCGTCCATGGCCTTGATGGCGTTGCGCAGCGCGGGCAACCCGAGGTGGCGCAGTGCCTTGACGACGATGGACGGGGTGATCGGCTCGCCCTCGCTGTTGCGGACGTTCGCGGGAAGCGCCCACTGGGGTGCGGCCTGCTGCTTGCTGCCGACCGTCCACAGGGCGAGCAGGGCGAGGAACGGGCCGATCGTGAGGGCCGGGCCCCACACGATCTGAACGATCCGGATGAGCAGGGCGATGAAGTCGATGGTGGCCGCGAGCGGGGTGATCACGTCCGCGATGTCGCCGTTGTTGATGGCCATCACGACCCCGAGACTGACCAGAACCCCGATGCTCATGCCGGTGCCGACGGCGAGGCCCTTGGCGGCCTCCACCGGGGAGTGCAGCAGGTCCATGCGGCGGTGGTGGCGGGCGGTGCGGAAGCGCTGCAGGCGCTCCTCCCACTCCTCGGCCGCTTCCAGGTTCCCCGCGGCTTCGGCCGTGCGGATCATGCGCTCGTAGCGGGAGCCGGTCCGGCCGTCCCAGGTGCGGCGGGCCACGATCCGGGCCCCACCCACGACATAGGCGCCGTGGCGGACGACCACGCGCCCGGTGTTCCTGGTGCGCTCATCGGTGGCCACCCGCTTCACCGCGCGGCCGGAGCGCACCCAGAGGGGTACGGGGGTGGGCGGGGCGGGTTCGGGG
>NZ_JARGEE010000668.1:0-3202 GCF_033794485.1 Streptomyces sp. MB09-02B | reverse complement strand
AACCGATCCGGCCCAGGCCCCTCGACCCCGACCCCCCGCACAGCCTCCACCACGGCCCGCGTGGCCGGCGCAGCCACCAGCCCCTCCCGCAGCTCCACCCCCCGCGTCCCCGCGTACAACTCCACCGCCAGCACCCGGGCCAGCCCGTCCACAGCGGTCCGCAGCTTCCGCGCCGCCGCCCACCCCATCGACACATGGTCCTCCTGCATCGCGGAGGACGGGATCGAGTCGGCCGAGGCCGGCACGGCGAGCCGCTTCAGCTCGCTCACCAGCGCCGCCTGCGTGTACTGCGCGATCATCAGCCCGGAGTCCACCCCCGCGTCGTCCGCGAGGAACGGCGGCAGCCCGTGCGACCGGTTCTTGTCGAGCAGCCGGTCCGTCCGCCGCTCCGCGATCGACGCGAGATCCGCCACCGCGATGGCGAGGAAGTCGAGGACGTACGCGACCGGCGCGCCATGGAAGTTCCCGTTGGACTCCACCCTCCCGTCCGGGAGGACCACGGGATTGTCGACCGCCGCCGCCAACTCCCGCTCCGCGACGAGCCGCGCGTGCGCGAGCGTGTCCCGCCCGGCCCCGGCCACCTGCGGAGCACACCGCACCGAGTACGCGTCCTGCACGCGGGGCGCGTCGTCCTGATGATGGCCCGTGAGCCCCGACCCCTTCAGCACGGCGAGCATGTTGGCCGCGGAGGCGGCCTGCCCCGGGTGGGGACGGATGGCGTGCAGCTCGGGCGCGAGGACCCGGTCCGTGCCGAGCAGCGCCTCCAGCGAGATCGCGGCGGTGATGTCGGCGGACGTGTACAGCAGCTCCAGGTCGGCGAGCGCCATGACCAGCATGCCGAGCATGCCGTCGGTGCCGTTGAGGAGGGCCAGCCCCTCCTTCTCGCGCAGTTCGACGGGCGCGATGCCGTGCGCGGCGAGCAGCTCACCGGCCGGTCGTACGACCCCGTCCGGGCCCTCCGCGTCACCCTCGCCCATCAGGGTGAGCGCACAGTGCGACAGCGGCGCCAGATCGCCGGAGCAGCCGAGCGAGCCGTACTCGTGCACCACGGGCGTGATCCCGGCGTTCAGGACCTCGGCCATGGTCTGCGCGACCTCGGGCCGTACGCCGGTCCGGCCGGAGCAGACGGTCTTCAGCCGCAGGAACATCAGCGCCCGCACGACCTCGCGCTCCACGCGCGGCCCCATGCCGGCCGCGTGGGAGCGGACGATGTTGCGCTGGAGCCGGGCGCGCAGCTCCGGGCTGATGTGCCGGGTCGCGAGGGCGCCGAAGCCGGTGGAGACGCCGTAGACGGGCTCCGGCTTGGCCGCCAGCGCGTCCACGATCTCGCGGGCCGCGGCGAGGGCGGCCACCGCCTCGTCGGAGAGCTCGACCCGGGCGCCGGCGCGCGCCACGGCGAGGACGTCGGCCGCGGTGACCCCGGAGGTCCCGAGGACCACCGTGTCCACAGAGTGCATATCCATATTCAGGATCGTAGGGACTGAATCGCCGAATGTCACGACCGAACGACGGAGGGGCTCCTTACCCGCCGCGATCCGCAATCCGCGTAGATCGGAATCCCCTCGGAGAACGATCGGAGCTTGCTCAGAGATTGATCAGAACCCCCAGGTCAGAGCCGTAGGGGTCGCAACAGGCGAGTAGGGTCGAGATCTCGGACCGGCCCACGGCCCACTCCCCCCTTGGCCGTGGGCAGCCCAGGACCGCGCGCCGACTCGACCCGTCGCGCGGCCCGCCCTAGGACCGGCGCCCTCGAATGCGGCGCCGGTCCCCCGGGTGCGCGGGATCGACCGGCGCGGGCGGCCGGTCGGCGAGGCTCACCACCGGATCCTCGGCCCCCTCCCCCTCCCGGCCGGCGACGACCGGTTCGACGGAACCCGCGGCCTTGGCCCGGTACTGCGCCGCGTCGGCCAGCCGGAAGAGCCGCCGGGCCGAGCGCAGAGGCCCGATCGCGTCCCCGGTCGACGCGACCCCGCAGGCGACCCCGTCCCCCGGCTCCAGCTCCCGCGCCCGCACACACAGCTCTCCGGCGACCCGCACGACGTCGTCCGCCGACGGCCCTACCGTGAGCAGACAGAACTCGTCCCCGCCGAGCCGCGCCACCAGCACGCCCCGCAGCTCGGCCGCGCAGCGCGAGAGCACGGAACCGAACCTCTCCAGCAACTGGTCCCCCATCGCGTGCCCGTAGGAGTCGTTGACCTTCTTCAGCCCGTTGAGGTCGCAGACGACGAGGCTGATCACCGTGCCGTCGCGCCGGTGCGCCTCCATCGCCTCGTCGAGCCTGAGGTCGACCGCGCGCCGGTTGCCCAGCCCGGTCAGGGGGTCGGTGAAGGCGAGCCGCCGGGCCTCCTCCAGCCGCTCGGACTGCGCGAGCCCGGCCGCCACGACCGAGGCGAGCACGGTGGCGAACGCGGCGTCGTCGCCGTGGAAAACGGGCTCCCCCGCGGGCCGGGCCACATACAGTTCGCCCCACGCCCGGCCGTTCAGCACGACGGGCGCCACCACACAGCAGCCCCGTCCACGCCGGCGCAACGCGGCGACCCGCTGATGGCAGTAGCCGCCCGGCCGCCGCCCGCCGACCGGCCCGGCGGCCGTCTCCACCCAGGCATTGGGCTCACCGCCCTCCAGCCACCGCTCGTGCAGGAACTCCGCGATCTCCGGGAACTGGTGCACCGGATACGTCTCGTCCTCCGGGAACTCCTCCTCGTCGGCCGCCCGGTTCCCCACGTTCACCAGCACCCGCAGCAGCCCACGCTCCCGCTCCCACACGGACAGCGCGGCGAAGCTCCCCGACAGCGCCCGGCACGATCCGTCCGCGGCCGCCCACCACGTCTCCCGCGACGTGCGCGCCCCCGCCATCCCCCGCGCCAACGCGACCACGGCCCTCAGCCGCCTGTCCTCTCCCATCACCCCAGGCTAGGTAGCTTTGCCCTGATTCGAGACGTCAGTGGGGCGAACAGGGGTACGGACCCACAGGCACCGCAACCGAAACGACCACCAGAGCGCACGCACGCCGGGGCCGCCCGAGCCGGTGCCACCACCTCCGGGCAGCCGGAAAGCGCTCACGCGGCCGCTCGTACTGGCGCCCCGCTCACGCCCCGCCAGTGCGGGGCGCCCGGAAGCGGCCGCCGGCGTGACCGGGCGTCGGCCACGGACAGGCACCCGCCCACGCCACCACCACCGCCCGGACAGGTGCCCCACCCAC
>NZ_JARGEE010000667.1:0-3206 GCF_033794485.1 Streptomyces sp. MB09-02B | reverse complement strand
TTTTGTGGTCTTGGGATGGGTTATTAGAGCCGGGGTAGGGGGGCGGACAGGGTGACCGTCGTGCCGCGGGGCGTGTCGCGGACGTCGATCCGGGCGGGAGCGCCGATACCGGCGATCAGGGCCTCCGCGAGGCGTGGGCCGAGGCCGTGCCCCTCGGGCGCGAACACCGAGGGGACGCAAACGCCGTACGTCACCTCGCAACGCAACTCTCCCTCCCCCACGCGCAGTTCCACCACGCGCAGTTCCACGACTCCCGGGTCGGCACCCCGTCCGGCGGCGTCCGTGGCGAACTCCACCGCGGCCTGTCCGAAGGCGCCCCTGGCGGAGGCGGGGAGACGGGCACGCAGTGCCGCCTCCTCCACCAGGGCGCGCACCAGGGGGAGATCGGGACCGCCGAACTCCATCCGCAGCCTCAGCCCTGTACTCACCCGGCGTCCCCCTCGTCCCCTTCGCCCTCCACACGCACCACGAGCTGGGGCACCTCGTCGGCGCCCAGTTGCTCCAGCACCAGCCCCAGCAGTTCGCCGCAGCGCACGGTGACCTCGCTGCCGGCCGGGAGCGAGGCGGCGAGGCTGATCAGCTGCCAGGCGCAGTGGGCCTCCATGAAGCACAGGTCACGGAGGTCGAGGACGAAGTGACTGGGCCCCGAGTCGTCACGGTGTTCCAGCGCCTCGCGCAGCGCCTCGACGAACTCGCTGCGGGTGCTCAGCTCGGCGGTGCCGGCCATCCGGCCGCCGTCCGGGGTGCCGGTGACCTCCAGGGAGTCCAGGCGTTCCATGACCCGCAGCGGATGGACCTTGCCGACGCGGGAGGTCATGTCGTCGTCGAAGCGCTGACGGTCGTACCAGCAGATCGCGGTGAACAGCGGGTCCGCGAAGAGCGGCGCCACCGATGCCTCGTAGTCGAGCAGCCGGTCGTGGCCGAGGTTGACCCGGGGCGCCCAGGACATGTCGGCGGTGACCCGCAGCCCCGCCCAGCCCTCGTCGCAGGCGCGGTCGACCTCGGCGGCGTAGGTGTCGATCGTGCGTCGCTCCTGGAAGCGGCCGTCGGGCACGTAGATCTCCGTGTTGCGCCTGACCGACAGCTGGCCGTCGTCCAGGGCCGCCACAACCTGCCCGCTGCCCCGGTCCAGCAGCGCGACCACCTCGTCGTCGCTCAGATCGTCCGGGTCCATGACCAGCATGACCTTCTCGCCGCGCGCCAGACTCGTCCGGGTGTACGCGGTGAAGACCTTCCACGGCGACTCGTCGGCCCGCTCCGGGCCCCTCGGTCCCATGCACGCGTGATCGCCCAGCCGCAGCCGCTCGACGGGCACGGTTCGCTCCGCGGGGTGCTGGGTCGTCATGGGGGCGCCTCCCGTGAGGATCAGAACTCTGCACGGACAGTAGGCCCACCGGCGTCCCCTACGGCCCGATGATCGCCAATCTTCTGCTTGAGAGCATTTCGGGGCGGGTCGGAGAGAAGTCCGATCGAGAGTGCGCGCCACCTGACCGGGGGTGACCGGCGCTTGCCGCTTAGGTCACCCTTTGCAACAACCCCCACGTGAACTCCGCGACACACTCACGGCGCACCCCGTCCCCGTCCGGCGCGACGAACCGCAGCCCCCACCGGGTGGGCGCCGTCCCCTCCAACGGCCGGGCCGGCGCGAACGCCCGTGCCACCTCGTCCACCGTGCAGGACCACGGGGTCAGATCCTCAAGGGCGCGCAACTCGGGCCCGGCCGCGCCCGGTGCGCGCACCAGCCACTCGTTCCACACCGCCCCGTTCGGCGCCAGCAGCGCCTCGAAACGGAGGTCGTCCCACAGCGGCACCGGCCACAGCCACGCCTCACAGTCCAGGTCGCCGATGCGGCGCCGCGTCACGGACTCGGGCGCGCCCAGGACCGACCGGTACCGGGACGCCGAACCCCGGGCCCGGGGCGAGCGCACCATCGCCTGCCACCGCCTGTTCGACTCCCGCATCTCTCCGATCGAGACGCCCAGCTCACGCCGGGCGTCCTCGACGAGCTCCGGATTGTGGTCGGCCATCCGGCGCAGCAGCACGAGCTGGAAGTCGAGCGGGGTGAACGGACCGGAGGGCCTATCCGGCCCGGGGCGCTTCGCGGAGGACATGCCCTCCATGGTCGCGTACGGCGCCGGACGCGGCGGGCGGCTCACCCGGGCGGCGCCCGTCCGGCAGGAACAGCACCGAGTTGACGTACCGGGGCCCGGAGAACGGCAGGACCCGCCGGAGCAGCCCCTTGGACGCCAGGTGCGACGTACGCGCCTGGTGGGCCTCCAGGGTGGCCGGGTCCAGCAGCCGCCAGGTCTTCGCGGGCAGGACCCAGCCGGCGTAACCGAGGCCGGCGAGCAGGTCGACGACCGGGGCGATCGGCTGGATACGGGCTTCCAGCTCGATGAAGAGCGCCGGACGGTCCCGGACGAGGATGCCGGACGCGCCGCGCAGGACGGCCAGTTCGTTGCCGTCGACGTCGATCTTTACGAAGCCGACATCGGTCAGACCGAGGCCGTCCAGGGTCACACAGCGGACGTCCAGCGCGCGGCCGTGGATGTCCCGGCGGACCAGGGACGACACCCCGCGCCCCCCGTCGTCGCCCGGCGGCAGCCAGAGGCGGGCCGTGCCCGGGTGGTCCGAGGCGGCGGCCTGGACGACACGGACGTTGCGGGGGGCCGTCGAGACGAGCAGCCGGGCCAGCCGGGGCACCGGCTCCACGGTCACCACCCGCCCGGCGCGTGCCGCCAGCCGGCGCGTCCAGGGGCCGTACCAGCCGCCGACGTCCACGGCCGTGCCGCACCCCGGCGGGCACAGCTCGTCCAGCCGGGCAAGCTCCGGCTCGAAGCGCGGGTACACGAACCGGGCGGTCGCGGCGACCGCCCGCTCCGGCAGCAGCGGCGCGAGCCGCGCGGCGAGTGTGGTCATGCCTCCGACCCCCTCAACAGCTCGGTGAGTCTGGCGTGTTCGTCCTCCGTGACCTGCTCGCCCGACGACGGCAGCAGCTGTGGAATGCCGTCGACGATCGGGTAACGGCGGTGCAGCCGGGGGTTGTAGAGCGACTCCGGCGCCCGGGAGGCCTCGGCGTCGGCACCGGAGCCGCCGGGGCGGTCCTCCTTGTGGACCACCAGATGCAGCGGCCCCTTGTCCAGCGGGCACGCCAGGATCTGGAGCAACGGGTCGTCGGGGTTCAAGGTGGGGTCAACTCCTTGGCG
>NZ_JARGEE010000666.1:0-3212 GCF_033794485.1 Streptomyces sp. MB09-02B | reverse complement strand
GCGTGGGGCACCGGGGGCGCTAGGGGTCGACCGGCGGGCGGTCGCCCACCAGGGGTTCCAGGTAGCGGAGCAGGACGTTCTTGAGCTCCTGGACGTAGGCCTCGCGCTCCTCGCCCTCGCGGCCGATCACCAGCTCCAGGCCGGCCTTGTACATCGCCATGCAGACGTGCGCGGTGCGCGTGATGTCGACGGCCGGCGTGCCGGGCAGGAGCGGGGTGAGCAGTGCCTCGATCCGCGTGACCAGGGCCGTGTGCAGCGCGTCGTGCTGCTCGGCGATCCGGCCGGGGACGTCGGGGCCGTGCATCAGCGTGTAGACCACCGGGTGGCGGGAGTTGAAGTCGATGAAACGGTCCACGGCGGCGGCCACGGCCACCTCCAGCGGGGTCGCCGGATCCACCGGGGCGAGCGCCTCGCCGTACGTCTCGCGCAGCTCCAGCATCAGCCGCTCGCTCAGCTCGATCGCGATCGCTTCCTTGTTCGGGAAGAACTGGTACAGCGTGCCCGGCGAGACCCCCGCCTCGCGGGCGATGGCGTTGGTGCTGGCGGCGGTGTACCCCGTCGAGCAGAACACGGAGGCCGCCGCTTCGAGGAGCTGGGCGATGCGGCGCTCACCGCGGGCCTGACGGCGACGCGGCTGCTCCTTGGCCTGAGGTCGCTCCGCACTCCGGGGCCGCTCTGTGCTCCGGGGCCGCTCTGTGCTCCGCGACCGCTCTGTGCTCCGCGACCGCTCTGCGTTTCGGGGTCGCTCCCCGCTCCGGGGTTGCTCCTCGGCCTGGGTCTTCTGCTCTTCGGCCTGGGTCTGCTCTTCCTCTGGGGCCTGGGGCTGTTCCTTCTCCTGGTGGGTGGGCACGCGGTTTTCCCCAGCTTTCCGGACGTCATTGACAAACACGAGTGGCCGCTCGCATTCTGGAGAAACGCGAGCGATCTCTCGTGTTTGCCAGTGTATGGCTTGGCGCCTCCGTGCTGCCCGGCTGCGCACAGCCGTGGACAGAACGAGTCGGAGTGAAGGGGACACCGCACCATGACCGAAGTCAACCGGCCACCCCGACCGGGAGGCTGGACCCGGTTCGTGACCGCCCGGCCCCGCCTCTCCCTGCTCGTCGCCCTGGTGCTCACCGCCCTCGCGGTCGTCGCGGGCAGCGATGTCGCCGACCGTCTCGGCAGCGGCGGCTGGGAGGACCCGGCCGCCCAGTCCACCTACGCGACCAAGGCCCTGGAGCGCGAGTTCCCCGACTCCCAGCCGAACTTCCTGCTGCTGGTCGACGCGGGCGAGGCCTCGGTCGACGACCCGGCCGTCGCCGCCGAGGCGAAGGGGCTGACCGAGCGGCTGGCCGCCGAGAAGGGCGTCACGGGCGTCGGCTCCTACTGGCAGACCGGGGCACCTGCCCTGCGCTCGGAGGACGGTAGCGAGGCGCTGATAGCGGCTCGCCTCACCGGCGACGACACGGCCGTGAACGAGACCCTGGACCGCATCGCCCCCGAACTCCGCGGCACGCACGGCCCGGTCGAGGTCAAGGTCGGCGGCATCCTCGCCGTGCGCCACGAGATGCAGACGATCATCCAGGAGGACCTGCTGCGGGCCGAGATGATCGCCCTGCCGGTGACCCTCGTCCTGCTGGTCATGGTCTTCGGCAGCGCGGTCGCCGCCCTGCTGCCCCTCGGCGTGGGCATCGTCGCGATCCTCGGCACCAACGCGATCCTGCGCGGCCTCACCGAGGTCACCGACGTCTCGGTCTTCGCCCTGAACCTCACCACGGCCATGGGGCTGGGCCTCGCGATCGACTACGCCCTGTTCATCGTGCGTCGCTTCCGCGAGGAGCTGTCCACCGGCGCCGACTCCCTGACGGCCGTCGCCACCACCCTGCGCACGGCCGGCCGCACGGTCCTCTTCTCCGCCCTCACGGTCGCCGTCTGTCTGGCCGCGATGATGGTCTTCCCGCAGTACTTTCTGAAGTCCTTCGCCTACGCGGGCATCGCGGTGGTCCTCCTGGCGGCGGCAGCGGCCTTGATCCTCCTCCCGGCCGCGCTCGTCCTTCTGGGCGACCGCGTCAACGCCTGGGACCTGCGCAGACTGTTCAAGCGCCGCAAGACGAAGACCGCGGGCGAGGGCTCGGCGACCGTGGAGGAGGGGGCGACCTGGGGCCGCGTGGCAGCCCTCGTCATGCGCCGCGCCCCCTACTTCGCCGTCGCCACGACCGCGGGTCTGCTCCTCCTCGGACTCCCCTTCCTGGGGGTGAAGTTCGGCACGGCCGACGACCGCCAACTCCCCTCCACCGCCGAGTCGCACGTCGTCCAGCAGCATCTGCGCGAGGGCTTCCCGGGCACTCCCGGCGGCGGCCTGTCGGTGCTCGCGGAGGGCGAGGCGACGAAGGCGGAGTACGCCGCCTACAAGGAGCGGCTGGCGGACCTCCCCGAGGTGCTCCGGGTGGAAGGACCCCTGGTCAAGGGCGACTGGGCCTACTTCACGGTGCAGCCGAAGGGCGAGGCGGTCGACGAGGGCGCACAGCGCCTGGTGAAGGACATCCGGGCGACGGATGCCCCCTTCGACACCTCGGTGACGGGCACGGCGGCGGTCCTGGTGGACACGAAGTCGGCGATAGGGGACGGCCTGCCCTGGGCCCTCGCCTTCATAGCGATCGTCACCCTGTTCCTGGTCTTCCTCCTCACCGGCAGCGTGCTGATCCCGCTCCAGGCGGTCCTGCTGAACGCCCTCAGCCTGACGGCGATGTTCGGCGCGCTGGTGTGGGTCTTCCAGGACGGCCACCTCTCCGGCCTGCTCGCCTTCACCAGCCCCGGCTCCATAGAGACGACCCTCCCGGTCCTGATGTTCTGCGTGGCCTTCGGGCTCTCCATGGACTACGGCGTCTTCCTGCTCTCCCGCATCAAGGAGGAGTACGACCACACCGGCGACCACACCGCCTCGGTCCGCTTCGGGCTCCAGCGCACCGGCGGCCTGATCACCGCCGCCGCCGTCATCCTCGCCGTCGTCATGATCGCCATAGGCACCTCCCGGGTCACCAACACGAAGATGCTCGGCCTCGGCATAGCCCTGGCAGTCCTCATGGACGCCATGGTCATCCGCAGCCTCCTGGTCCCGGCGGTCATGCGCCTGACGGGCCGCGCGACGTGGTGGGCCCCGGCTCCACTGAGGCGCTTCCACGAGAGGTTCGGCCTGAGCGAGGAGGAGCCGCCCCCCACACCGACCCCCACCC
>NZ_JARGEE010000665.1:0-3216 GCF_033794485.1 Streptomyces sp. MB09-02B | reverse complement strand
CGCCCGCAGCGGTTGGCGCGTCAACAGCCCGCACTTCCCAGCCAACCGATTCCGCGCCGGGGGGTGTCCGTCCTCGGAACGGCGCGGAATCGGTTGGCTGGGAAGTGCGGGCTGTTGACGCGCCAACCGCTGCGGGCGGACACCCCCCGACACGCCCCCTTCTCGCCGTTCGCGGCCTCGCCGCCGCCGGGGTGCTAGAGGATGCCCAGGACCAGCATGGCCAGGAGCATGGCGCAGGCCATGAGCACGCCGAGCCGCCGAAGCATGGCCTGCGTGTCGCGCAGTTCCTTCGGCGGCTCGTTCTCAGGGTCGGACCAGAGCATGCTGCGATGGTGCGCCGCCCGGCGGGCCGGGCGCCTGAGTACGCGTACTCAATTCGGTAGGAGAGGTTCCGCTCAGCCGGGCCAGTAGGTGCGGCTCCACGTGGTGGGGCCCGGGGCCGGCAGGCGGTGGGCGGCGATACGGGACGGGTCGGACCAGGAGTCGCGGGGGGCGGGCGCGCCGGGCGGCTCGGTGGCTGCCGCCGCGGCGCGGGCGCGGACCACCGCCAGGGCGGCCGCCAGCTCCTCCGGGGTCGGGTTTCCGCGTACGACCTTGATGGTCATGTCGGCTCCCAGCGTGGTTGGACGTGGCTACAGGGGGATGTTGCCGTGCTTCTTCGGGGGCAGGGATTCCCGCTTGGTGCGGAGTTGACGCAGGCCGCGGACGAGGTGGCGGCGGGTTTCGGAGGGCGGGATGACCGCGTCGACGTAGCCTCGCTCGGCTGCCGTGTAGGGGTTGAGGAGGGTGTCCTCGTACTCCTGGATGAGGCGGGCGCGGACCTCCTCGCGCTCCTCGTCGGACGCGGCGGCGATGGTGCGCCGGTGCAGGATGTTGACCGCGCCCTGGGCGCCCATGACGGCGATCTGCGCACTGGGCCAGGCCAGGTTCAGGTCGGCGCCCAGGTGCTTGGAGCCCATGACGTCGTAGGCGCCGCCGAAGGCCTTGCGGGTGATGACGGTGATGAGGGGGACGGTGGCCTCGGCGTAGGCGTAGATGAGCTTGGCGCCGCGGCGGATGATGCCCTCGTGCTCCTGGCCGACGCCCGGGAGGAAGCCGGGGACGTCGACGAAGGTCAGCACCGGGACGTTGAAGGCGTCGCAGGTGCGGACGAAGCGTGCCGCCTTCTCGGAGGCGTCGATGTCCAGGCAGCCGGCGAACTGCATCGGCTGGTTGGCGACGATGCCCACCGGGTGGCCCTCGATGCGGCCGAAGCCGGTGAGGATGTTCGGCGCGAAGAGCGCCTGGGTCTCGAAGAACTCCGCGTCGTCCAGGACGTGTTCGACGACCGTGTGCATGTCGTACGGCTGGTTGGCGCTGTCCGGGACGAGGGTGTCGAGTTCGCGGTCCTCGTCGGTGAGGGTGAGGTCCGCCTGCTCGGGGAAGGCCGGGGGCTCGCTGAGGTTGTTGGAGGGGAGGTAGGACAGGAGCTGCTTGACGTACTCGATGGCGTCCTTCTCGTCGCCCGCCATGTGGTGCGCGACGCCGGAGGTGGCGTTGTGGGTGCGGGCGCCGCCGAGCTCCTCGAAGCCGACGTCCTCGCCGGTGACCGTCTTGATGACGTCCGGGCCGGTGATGAACATGTGCGAGGTCTGGTCGACCATCACCGTGAAGTCGGTGATCGCGGGGGAGTAGACCGCTCCGCCCGCGCAGGGGCCGACGACGAGGCTGATCTGCGGGATCACACCGCTCGCGTGGGTGTTGCGGCGGAAGATCTCGCCGTACATGCCGAGGGCCATGACGCCCTCCTGGATGCGGGCGCCGCCGGAGTCGTTGATGCCGATGACGGGACAGCCGGTCTTGAGCGCGAAGTCCATCACCTTCATGATCTTCTGGCCGAAGACCTCGCCGAGTGAGCCGCCGAGGACGGTGAAGTCCTGGGAGAACACGGCCACCGGGCGGCCGTCGACCGTGCCGTAGCCGGTGACGACCCCGTCGCCGTAGGGGCGGTTGTTCTCCATGCCGAAGTCGGTGGAGCGGTGCCGGGCGAACTCGTCGAACTCCATGAAGGAGTCCTCGTCGAGGAGCAGTTCGATCCGCTCACGGGCCGTCAGCTTGCCCTTGGCGTGCTGCTTCTCCACCGCGCGCTCGGAGCCGGCGTGCGTCGCCTCGTGGATACGGCGCTCCAGATCCGCGAGCTTCCCCGCGGTCGTGTGAATGTCGATGCTTGCTGGCTCTACCGGCTCGGACATCGGGATGCGGCTCCCTGCCTGCTCATGGGGACGTGAGGGATCAGTCAGTAATGCTGCGGCGGTGCGTGCTCAGACGTGGGCGTGGTTACTCATCCGTAGCGTAGTGCTGCGCCTACCGTTCGGCAGTGCGTCGTTTACCACACCTAGGCTGGGTTGCATGACGCCGCGAGATGCCTCAGACGACAACCGTTGGTCCGACCTCGATCGACCTCCGCTCAACGGTGCCGCGTTGCGGCGGGCCCTGGTGCGGGACGGCGGGCACGGGGGCCTGTACTGCGATGTGGAGGTCGTGCAGCGCACCGGCTCCACCAACCACGACCTGGTCCAGCTCGCGCTCAAGGGGGACGCGGAGGAAGGCGCGGTCCTCGTTGCCGAGGAGCAGACGGCTGGGCGGGGTCGCCTCGACCGGCAATGGACGGCGCCGGCCCGCTCCGGCCTGTTCTTCTCCGTCCTCCTCAAGCCGACCGAGGTGCCGGTGCGGCACTGGGGCTGGCTGCCGCTCCTCACCGGTGTCGCCGTCGCGACCGGGCTGTCCCGGGCCGCCGGGGTCGACACGGCACTCAAGTGGCCCAACGACCTGCTGGTGACCGTGCGGGGCGAGGAGCGCAAGGCCGGCGGGATCCTCGCGGAGCGCGCGGGCGAGGGGGGCGTCGTGATCGGGATCGGTATCAACGTCAGCCTGCGCGAGGAGGAGCTGCCGGTGCCCACGGCCGGGTCGCTGGCGCTCGCCGGGGCCGTGACCACGGATCGTGACCCGCTGCTGCGGGCCGTGCTGCGGTCGTTGGAGGAGTGGTACGGGCGGTGGCGGGCCGCCGGAGGTGATGCGTCCGGGAGCGGGCTCCAGGAGACCTATGCCGCGGGGTGCGCGACGTTGGGGCGCACCGTGCGGGCCGAGTTGCCCGGGGACCGGTCGCTGGTGGGGGAGGCCGTGGCCGTGGACGGGGACGGGCGGCTGGTTCTCGCCACGGAGGACGGGGTGCAGGAG
>NZ_JARGEE010000664.1:0-3238 GCF_033794485.1 Streptomyces sp. MB09-02B | reverse complement strand
GCCCCCGCCTCCGCGCTCGCCATCACCCACCACCACCGGCGACCACGGCCCGCCCGTCATCGACATCCGTGAGGTGCGCAGGGCGTACGACGGTGAGGGGCCGCCCGCGCTCGACGGGGTCTCCCTGCGCGTGCGGGCGGGGGAGGCGGTGAGCGTCATCGGCCCGTCGGGGAGCGGCAAGTCGACGTTGCTCAACCTGATCGCGGGGCTGGACCGGCCGAGTTCGGGGAGCGTCACGGTCGACGGCGTGCGGGTGGACCGGCTGGGGGAGGCCGGGTCGGCGCGGTACCGGCGGGCCAAGGTCGGCATGGTCTTCCAGTTCTTCCATCTGCTGGACGACCTGACCGTCATCGACAACGTGCTGTTGCCAGCCCAGTTGGCAGGCCTGGGCAGGACCGAGGCCCGTCGACGGGCGGCGGGCCTGCTGGAGTACCTCCGTATCGACCGGCACACCCACGCGTATCCCGGCCGGTTGTCCGGGGGCGAACGGCAACGGGTCGCCGTGGCCCGCGCGTTGATGAACCGCCCCGCCCTCCTGCTCGCCGACGAACCCACCGGCGCCCTCGACACCGCGTCCGGCGACGACGTCCGCGCGCTCCTCACCGAACTCAACGCGGACGGTCAGACGATCGTCCTCGTCACCCACGACCCGCGCCTCGCCCGGGCCTGCGCGCATCGGACGGTGGAACTCGTCGACGGCCGGATCGTGCGCGACGAGCTGCGCGACGCGCTGCGTGACGAACCGCGGGGCGGCCGCCGCCTCGACGTGGGGGAGGACCCGCGCAACGGCCCCGGCGGCAGCGACGACCTCGGCGGCTCGGGCGTGGCGGCGGTGGGCCGGTGAGCGCGCTCGGGCGGGTGGTGCGGGCCGGCGTCGGGCGTCGGCGGGTGCGGACCGTCGTGATGGTGCTGACGACGCTCATGGCCGTGACCGCGTCCGTGCTCGCGGTCGGGCTGCTCGTCGCCGCACGGGCGCCCTTCGAGAGGGCCTTCGCGGAGCAGCGCGGCGCGCATCTGACGGGGCGGTTCGACGGGACGAAGGTGACGGCGGAGCGGCTCGCGGCGACCGCTGACGCGCCCGGAGTGACCGCCGTGGCCGGGCCCTTCCCGATCGTCTCGGTACGTCCCCGTACCGTCACGGGGTCCGAATTCCTGCCGGCCGGGGTCGACCTGCCGCCGATCACCGTCGTCGGCCGGAAGGACGCGGGCGGACCCGTCGACGTGATCGACCTGGTCGAGGGCGAGTGGGCCACCCGGCCGGGCCAGATCGTCGTGGCCGCCGACGCCGGGCCTTTCCGACCGGGCGACCGCCTGGCCGTCCCCGACGCACCGGGCGGCCCCACGCTGACCGTCGTCGGCATCGCCCGCTCGGTGACGGGCACGGGCGAGGCCTGGGTGACGCCCGCCCTGGCGGAGGCGCTGGTGGGGAGGGCCGACGGAGCGGAGGGCGCCGACGGCGGGACGGAGGGCGCCGACGGCGCGGCCGGGAGCCACGCCGACGGCGCGGCCGGGAGCGGCGACACCGCACCCGGGAGCGGCGACACCGCACCCGGAAGGGGCAACACCGCAAGCAGCAGGGGCGGTTCGACCGCGTACGAGATGCTCTACCGCTTCCGGCAGGCCGCGACCGAGGCCGACATGGCCGCCGCGCGCGCCGCGATCGTCGCGGACGTGCCGGAGGGGGCGATGAGCGGGGCGCAGTCGTATCTGACCGTGCGGCAGGACGAGACGGCGAACGCGATGGCGTTCGTGCCGTTCCTGGCGGCGTTCGGGGTGCTCGGGCTGTGTCTGTCGGTGCTGGTGATCGGGATCGTGGTGGGTGGGGCCGTGGGGGCGGCCACCCGGCGGATCGGTGTGCTCAAGGCGCTCGGTTTCACGCCCGCGCAAGTCGTACGGGCGTACGTGGCACAGGCCTTGGCGCCGGCTGCGCTCGGCTGTGCGCTCGGGGTGGTGCTCGGCAACGCGCTGGCCGTGCCCGTGCTGCACGAGGTGGGGGAGGCGTTCGGCGCGTCGGCCGGAGGGCTCCCGGTCTGGGTGGACGTCGTGGTGCCCGGCGCCGCGCTCCTGCTGGTCGCGGCCGCCGCCTTGGTACCCGCACTGCGCGCCGGACGCCTGCGGACGGTGGAGGCGATCGCGGTGGGGGCTGGGCCCGGAGGGGCCGGGCGCGGTGTGCCCCAGCGCAGGTGGGTGGCCCGCGCCGGACGCGCTGGATCCGAGCGCAGGAGGATGGCACGGCCAGGCCGGGCCCGACCACTGTCGCTGTTGCCTCCGGCGATCCGGCTCGGCCTGGCGCATCCCTTCGTCCGGCCCGCTCGGTCGGCGACGGTGGCCGCGGCGGTCGTCTTCGGCGCCCTGTCCGTCACCTTCGCCGTCGGGCTCGCGCTGACGCTGGGCAAGGTCCAGGAGGGCCGCATGCTCGACTCGGCCGGCTCGGTCGTGGTGGAGGCGGGCGGCGAGCGGGAGAAGGCCGATCCGGAGGCCGTCGCCGCCGTGCTCCGCGCCCAGGACGGCACCCGACGGTTCTACGGCACCGCCCAGGCCCAGGTCGCCGCATCCGGGGTCACCGGGGCGACGACCGTCGTGGCCTACGCGGGCGACTCGGCGTGGGGCGCGCCCGAGCTGGTCTCGGGGCGGTGGTTCGACGGGCCCGGCCAGGCCGTGGTGACCGGCCGGTTCCTGACGGCCGCCGGCATCGGGGTCGGGGACACGGTGACCCTCGACGAGAAGGGCCGACGGGCCACCGTACGGATCGTCGGCGAGGCCTTCTTCACCCAGGACGAGGGCATGGCACTCCTCACCTCGACCGCCACCCTCACCGAACTCGGGCTGGGGGAGCGGGCGTTGCCCGGCCGGTTCCACGTGGAGACCGCGTCGGGCACCGACCCGGCGCGGTACCTGGAGGCGCTCGGCCGTGCGCTCGACGACGCGGGTCTCGCCGCCTTCGCCCGCGCCGCCGACGCCAACTCCTCCAGCGTGATCGTGGCCATGGACGCGCTGATCGGGATGCTCACGCTGATGCTCGTCGTGGTCGCCGGGCTCGGCGTCCTCCACACGGTCGTCCTCGACACCCGCGAGCGGGTGCGCGACCTCGGAGTCCTCAAGGCACTCGGTATGACACCCCGCCAGACCGTCGCGATGGTCGTCACCTCCGTCGCCGGGGTCGGCCTGCTCGCCGGGCTGGTCGCGGTCCCCGCCGGAATGGCCCTGCACGGGGTCGTCACGCCGTTCATGGGCGACG
>NZ_JARGEE010000663.1:0-3261 GCF_033794485.1 Streptomyces sp. MB09-02B | reverse complement strand
GGGGGTTTTCCCCACCCCCGGGCCCCGAAGCCGCAGGACCCCTGGTCCTCGAAGCGGCGGGCCGAAAAGCTCGGGGCGCAGCCCCTGCTTTTCAGGGGCGCGGGGAACTGCGCGAGAAGCCCCACTCACCCGCACCCGCCCACGAAGAAGGGGCACCCACCACGAGTAGGCGCCCCTCCACACCGCCGCGCGCTACCGTCCCCGCCAGGGCAACTCCGCCGTCACCGTCGTAGGCCCACCCACCGGCGACTCGATCACGAACAACCCGTCCACCGCGTCGAGCCGCTCCGCCAGCCCGGCGATCCCGCTCCCCCCGTCGAGCCGCGCACCCCCACGCCCGTCGTCCCACACCTGTATGAGCAACCGATCATCGGACCGCCACACATCCACCGACGCCGCCTTCGCCCCACTGTGCTTACTGATGTTCTGCAGCAACTCGGACACCGTGAAGTAGGCGATCCCCTCGATCGCGGCGGCGGGCCGCGCCACGAGATCCACGGTCACCTTCACCGGCGCCGTACACCGCGAGGCCACCGCCGACAACGCGGCATCCAGCCCCCGGTCGGTCAGCACCGCCGGATGGATCCCCCGCGCCAGATCCCGCAGCTCCTGCAGCGCCAGTTTCACCTCGCCGTGCGCCTCCTCCACCATCGTGGCGGCCGCGTCGGGATCCTCCAGCAGCTTCTCCTTCGCGAGCCCGAGCCCCATCGCCAGGTTCACCAGTCGGGCCTGCGCCCCGTCGTGCAGATCCCGCTCGATCCGCCGCATATCGGCCGCGGCCGTGTCGACGACGACCCCCCGGTCGGACTCCAGTTCGGCGATCCGCCGCTCCAGCTCGTCGGACGGCGACAACAGCGACCGCACCATCACCCGGTCCACGTTCGTCAGGCCCCGCACGATGTACGGCAGTACCGGCCACGCCACGAACAACCCCGTCAGAGTGATGACGAACGTCGTGACGGCCCACGGCATCCGGATCAGCTCGTACAACATCGACCGCCAGCCGACCGGATCCTTCACGCTCATCCACACCTGCGCGAAGAAGCCCTCGTCCGCCCGCCGCCCTCTCCCACGGAACGGCAGCGGACTCGGCTCGTCCACCCGCACCCGCAGCAACGCCCGCGCCCGCATCCGCTCCAGCCGCCCCAGCTGCCTCGCCCCCATCAGCGCGGCGGCGAGCAGCGGAAAACCGATCACCGTCAACGTCAGGAAAGCGCTGGTGAACAGCACCGTCGTCACGTACACGAACCCGAGCAGCGCGCACGGCAGGTTGGCCAGCAGATGCGCGATCTCCCGCCAGGTCTGCCCCCCGAACGCGAACGTCGCGGGCGGCAGCGGGTCCGAGGGCGTGTGACTGGACGGCAGCGGACGACCGTACGGCCGCCCGGAGCCGGTCGGGGAGGAGAGGGGTTCGGTCATGCCCACCAGCCTGCCCGCCCGCTCGCGCCCCGCGCCATGAGGCGGACCGCCCCGGCCACCCTGGGGAAAACCCCACCCCGTTCCATACCTCCCCCTTCCGACCCGATCACGACGGCACTCGGGCATGCCGACCTGTGACGGGCTGCTTACGCTCTCTTTAGCAGGGCCTAGACTCCCGTGCGTACAGATCGTCGAACAGCGACGCACGTACGGCGTCCCGCATCCCGTACGTACGTATCGCCAGGCCAGGGAGCGAGGGACGGACGTGCCGGAACCGACCGTCGCCGTAGCGGCGCAGACGGGCGTCGCGGTAGCGGCGGACTACTTCCAGTCCTACTCGGTGGTCGGACTGCTCGCCGCCGTGGGCGTGCTCTTCGTCGCCGTCGCCTTCGGCGCGGGACGGCTGCTGCGCCCCGAGGTCCCCACCCGGGAGAAGCTCCTGACGTACGAGTGCGGCGTCGACCCCGTCGGCGAGGGCTGGGCCCACACCCAGGTCCGCTACTACGTCTACGCCTTCCTCTACGTCATCTTCGCCATCGACTCGATCTTCCTCTTCCCGTGGGCGACGGTCTTCGCCGACCCCGGCTACGGGGCCACCACCCTCGTCGAGATGTTCGTCTTCCTCGGATTCCTCGCCGTGGGCCTGCTCTACGCATACAAGAAGGGCGTCCTGGCATGGACGTGACGCCGGAAGTGAACCCGCCGGAGCCGGGCGCCGCACAGCCGGTCCTCCTCCCGGAGCCGAAGCGGCTGGGCGCGCTCGCCCGCCTCGCCCCCGAGCCGATGAAGGTCATCCTGAACTGGGGCCGCCGCTACTCGCTGTGGGTCTTCAACTTCGGCCTCGCCTGCTGCGCGATCGAGTTCATCGCCGCGTCCATGGCCCGCCACGACTTCATCCGCCTCGGCGTCATCCCGTTCGCGCCCGGCCCCCGACAGGCCGACCTCATGGTCGTCTCGGGCACGGTGACCGACAAGATGGCCCCGGCCGTGAAGCGCCTGTACGAGCAGATGCCCGAGCCGAAGTACGTCATCTCCTTCGGCGCCTGCTCCAACTGCGGCGGCCCCTACTGGGACTCCTACTCCGTGACCAAGGGCGTCGACCAGATCATCCCGGTAGATGTCTACGTCCCCGGCTGCCCGCCCCGCCCCGAGGCCCTCCTCCAGGGCATCCTGAAACTCCAGGAGAAGATCGCCCGCGAATCCCTGGGCGAGCGCTACGCCACCGACCCCCGCCCGTCGACGGCGGCGCTGCAGAGCGCGCTGGTGAAGCCGCCGACGACCGAGGCCGGACCGGCCGAATCGGGGGACAAGTGACCGGCTGGCTGCCCACCCCCGTCGAGGAGCTCTTCGGCCCCGAGGCCACGGCCGAGGAGTCCTACGACGTCCTGACCGTGGACGTCCCGTCCGCGTCCTGGACCGAGGCGCTGCGCACGGCCCGCTCCACCCTGGGCTGCACCTACTTCGACTGGCTGAGCGCGGTGGACGAGCCCGGCACGGGCTTCCGCGTCTCGGCCCACGTGGTGGCCCTGGCCCCGGTCCGCCGCCTCCTACTGCGCACCACGGTCCCCCACTCCTCGCCCCTCCTCCCGACCGCCGTCGACATCTACGCGGGCGCCGCCTGGCACGAACGCGAGACCCACGAAATGTTCGGCGTCCGCTTCGAGGGCCACCCCGGCCTGGACCACCTCCTCCTCCCGGAGAACTTCGAGGGCCACCCCCTGCGCAAGGACTTCGTCCTGGCCGCCCGGGTGGCCAAGGCCTGGCCCGGCGCGAAGGAGCCGGGGGAGTCCGCGGCCGGCGGACACAGCGCCCCGAAGCGCCGCCAGATGCTCCCACCCGGAG
>NZ_JARGEE010000662.1:0-3262 GCF_033794485.1 Streptomyces sp. MB09-02B | reverse complement strand
GCTCCCGGAGGGCCGGGGAGGGGTCAGGGCCTGCCGTGCGTCGCGGGCCGCCGGTCGTCGGTGGCTGGTCACGCAGCTCCCCGCGCCCCTCGAAACGCTTCCCGGCGCCCGAAGAGGCACCCCGGCTCCCGGCCCCCTTCGCCCCGGCTCAGCGGCCGTCGTAGCCCGCCGTCGGCATGGACAGGCGGCGGTGGACGTGGGCCTTCATCTGGGCGTCGTAGGCGGGTTCGGCGTGGCCGACGGTCTCGACGCGGATGCCGCGTCGGGCGCACTCGGCGGTGAAGTCGTCGACGGAGGCGAGGGCGCGTTCCAGGACGCGGTGGCTGGGGGCGACGAAGAGATCGACCAGGCCGGCGTCGACGTCGGACCAGAGGGCGCCGTGATCGGGTCGCAGGCCGCGTACGAGCAGCTCGCGCGTGACCACGTAGCCGCGCTCGGCCGCCCAGCGGGCGCACATGGCGTGCTGGCTGCGGGAGTCGACCAGGAAGGGATCCGCCTCCAGCTCCTCCAGCGGCGTCAGGCTCGCTATGGCCGCGACCCGCACCACCGCGCCGCGTCCCACCGCGCCGAGGCCCCCCGCGCCGCGCCCACGAACCGCGTCCTGGCACGCCACCCCGGAGACGCCGCTCCGGTCACCCTTGTCTCCCATGCTGTTCCCCCTTCCCCCCGGGCCCGGGCCCCGTCCTGCGGAGCGAACCGCGGACGCCGGAACCGGCATGCCCGTCCACGGCATGATCCGCGGGACGGGCTCAGGCCGCAGACCCTACTCCAGCCCGTAGGCTCGGGGGAGTAGCGCGAAGGAGGCGAACGGAGTGCCGGTGGAGATCACCTGGTGGGGCCACGCGACCTGCACCGTGGAGGACTCGGGTACGAGAGTGCTGACCGACCCCCTGTTCGCGCGCCGGCTCGCGCATCTGCGCAGGCGCCGGGGTGCGCCCCCTCCGCCGGAGGCCGCGGTCGCGGACGTCGCACTGGTGTCGCATCTGCACGCCGATCATCTGCATGTCCCCTCGCTGGCCCGGCTCGCCCCGGGGACCCGGGTGGTGGTGCCGAAGGGCGCGCCGCGCCAGGTGCCGGGGCTGCGCAGGCTGGCCCATCTACGGCTCTGCGAGGCGGAGCCCGGGGACCGGGTCGACGTCGGTGACCTGGTCGTACGCGCTGTCTCCGCGCGGCACGACGGGCGGCGGCTGCCCGTCGGGCCGCATCGCTCGCCCGCGCTCGGCTTCGTCGTCGAGGGCGAGGCGCGGACGTACTTCGCCGGGGACACCGGGCTGTTCGAGACGATGTCCAAGGAGGTCGGGCCGGTCGACGTGGCACTGCTGCC
Organism: Streptomyces sp. MB09-02B; assembly: GCF_033794485.1. Lineage (NCBI taxonomy): Bacteria > Bacillati > Actinomycetota > Actinomycetes > Kitasatosporales > Streptomycetaceae > Streptomyces > Streptomyces sp. MB09-02B. Next base: position 1,938 of record NZ_JARGEE010000662.1, on the reverse strand, counting down.
GGTCGGCGGCTGGGGACCGTACCTCGGCGAGGGGCATCTGGACGCGGGGCGCGCGGCGGAGGCGCTTGCGCTGCTCGCGCCCCGGAGCGCGGTTCCCGTGCACTACGGCACGTACTGGCCGATCGGCATGGACGCCGTGCGCCCCCATGAATTCCACGCCCCCGGTGAGGAGTTCGTGCGCCTGGCCGCCGCACGCGCGCCCGAGGTGGCCGTGCACCGGCTGGGCCACGGGGAGAGCGTGCGACCGGGGGTGGCGCGATGAGACGCCCGCCGGCGGAGGTCACAGCGGTCCGGGGGGAGGCTCGGTGATCGTCCTGGCCGCGAGCACTCCCGTGCCGTACGCGTCCACCCAGCAGGCGTTCGGCTATCCCACCCTGTTCCTGCTGGTGCTGATCGGAGCGCTGGTACCGGTGGTGCCGACCGGGGCACTGGTCAGTTCGGCCGCCGTGGTGGCGTTCCATCAGACGGCGCCGCTCTCGCTGCTGATGGTGTTCGTGGTGGCGTCGGTCGCCGCGTTCCTCGGGGACATGGCGCTGTACTGGCTGGGGCGGCGCGGCATGGGTTCCAAGAACGGTTCGCGCTGGCTGGAGGCGATCCGCCGCCGGGCGCCGGAGGACCGGCTGGCCCAGGCGCAGGGCAAGCTCGACGACCACGGGGTGGCCGTGCTGGTGCTGTCCCGGCTGCTGCCGGCCGGGCGTATCCCGGTGATGCTGGCCTGTCTGCTGGCGAAGATGCCGTTGCGGCGGTTCGCCCGGGGGAATCTGCCGGCGTGCCTCGCGTGGGCCGTGACGTACCAGCTGATCGGCATCCTGGGCGGGTCCCTGTTCAAGGAGCCGTGGGAAGGGGTGCTGGCGGCCGTCGTGTTGACGTTGCTGATCAGTGTGGTGCCGACCGTGTGGCGCCGGGTCGTCGGGTGAGGGCTCGGGGCTGACGGCGCGTCGCGGGACGGGCGCGGGTGCGGGTGCGGGTGCGACCGACCGGGTCAGTCCAGCACTCGGGAGCCCCCGATCGGCAGGTCCCACAGGCTCTCGCGCGGCAGTCCGGCCGCCCGCCACGCCGCCCTCACCCTCCTCAGGGGCTCCAGGACCGGTTCGGCCGACAGGACGAAGGTGGCCCAGTGCATGGGGGCCATGTGGCGGGCGCCGAGGTCCTGGAAGGCACGGACCGCTTCCTCCGGGTCGCAGTGCACGTCGCTCAGCCACCAGCGGGGGTCGTAGGCGCCGATGGGCAGAAGGGCGACGTCGATGCCGGGGTGGCGGCGGCCGATGAGGGAGAACCAGTGGCCGTAGCCGGTGTCGCCGGCGAAGTAGAGGCGCCTGCCGTCGGGCGCCGTGAGGACCCAGCCGCCCCACAGGGAGCGGCAGGTGTCGGTGAGGCCGCGCTTGGACCAGTGGTGGGCCGGTACGAAGTCGAAGCGGACGCCGTCGAGTTCGGCCGCCTCCCACCAGTCCAGCTCGGTGACCCGGTCGAACCGGCGCCGCCGGAACCAGCGGGCCAGTCCGGCGGGTACGAACACCGGGGTGTCGCGCGGGAGTCTCGCCACGGTGGGGGCGTCGAGGTGGTCGTAGTGGTTGTGGCTGATGACGACCGCGTCGACACGGGGCAGCGCGTCCCAGTCGATGCCCACGGGGGTGATGCGTGCCGGGGTGCCCAGGATGCGGCGGGACCAGACCGGGTCGGTGAGGACGGTCAGCCCGCCGATCCGCACCACCCAACTCGCGTGCCCCGCCCAGGAGACGGCGACGGTACGGGCGTCCACCCTCGGCAACGGGCCCGGCTCGTACGGCAGTCGCGGGATGTCGGTGAGCCCCTCGGCCCCGGGCCGTACCGAGCCCTCACGGGCGAACCGGGCGAAGGCCTTCAGCCCGGGCAGGGGCGTGGTGAGCCGGCCGGCGAAGGACCGCGGCCAGCGGCGGGGCTTTATAAAAATACGAACAC
>NZ_JARGEE010000661.1:0-3294 GCF_033794485.1 Streptomyces sp. MB09-02B | reverse complement strand
GCCCGACCGTCGCCCACCAAGCCGCACCCCCGGGTCACTGGGCGCCCGTGTCAGTCCTGGGGGTGGTGGGCCGGGATCGGGGGGAGGTCGCCCGTCGTCTCGTAGGACGCCAGCATGTCGATGCGGCGGATGTGACGCTCGTCGCCGGAGAACGGGGTGTTGAGGAACGTCTCGACGAACTTCGTCGCGTCCTCCTGGGAGTGCATCCGGGCGCCGACGGCGACGACGTTCGCGTTGTTGTGCTCGCGCCCGAGCGCCGCGGTCTCGGCGCTCCACGCGAGGGCCGCGCGGACGCCGGCCACCTTGTTCGCCGCGATCTGCTCGCCGTTGCCCGAGCCGCCGATGACGACGCCGAGGGCCCCGGGGTCCGCGGCCGTACGCTCCGCCGCGCGGAGGCAGAACGGCGGGTAGTCGTCCTGGGCGTCGTAGATGTGGGGCCCGCAGTCGACGGGCTCGTGGCCGGCGGCCTTCAGCCACTCGACGAGGTGGTTCTTGAGTTCGTATCCGGCGTGATCCGAGCCGAGGTAGACGCGCATGGTCCGAGTGTGACACGCGTGTTTCGGCGCGGCACGACGGGGTGCGGGACCGGGAAACCGCGAGCTGGACCACGGAAGCTCAAGTAAACCTCAAGTAACGATCTGGATTCAAAGGTTCAGGATTGCTTTCACCTCCGATTCACTGGACCGATCTTTCAGCGGCCCATTCGGCCCCCGGCTGCGCACTCTCGTCTCCCGCTCTGATGAGAGTCGATCGGGTGGTCCTTGGGCAGACGCACGGAAGTCCCCACAACGGCGCAAAGGAAACCTCCCCCATGACCTCCCAGCCGACTCTGCCGAATCAGGCGGACACCCCAGGCTCCTCCTCTCCCCCCTCCCCCGGTCTGCACGCCGGTCTCAAGAACCGTCATCTGTCGATGATCGCCATCGGTGGTGTGATCGGCGCCGGACTCTTCGTCGGGTCCAGTTCCGGCATCGCCACGGCCGGCCCCGGCATCCTGCTGTCGTACGCGCTCGTCGGCACGATGGTGGTGCTGGTGATGCGGATGCTCGGTGAGATGTCCGCCGCCAACCCGACCTCGGGTTCGTTCTCCGCCCACGCCGACCGCGCGCTCGGGCGCTGGGCCGGGTTCTCTATCGGCTGGCTGTACTGGTTCTTCTGGGTCGTCGTGCTCGCGGTCGAGGCGACCGCGGGTGCGGTGATCCTGGAGGGCTGGATCCCGGCCGTACCGCAGTGGGGCTGGGCGCTGATCGTGATGGTCGTGCTGACCGCCACGAATCTGGTGTCGGTCGGCTCGTACGGTGAGTTCGAGTTCTGGTTCGCCGGGATCAAGGTCGTCGCGATCGCCGCGTTCATCGTGGTGGGCGGGCTCGCGGTGTTCGGGGTGCTGCCGGGGGCCGACACCGAGAAGGCCGGGCTGGCGAATCTGACCGAGCACGGCGGGTTCCTGCCCAACGGGGCCGGCGCGATCCTCATCGGTGTGCTGCTGGTCGTCTTCTCCTTCATGGGCAGCGAGATCGCCACCCTGGCCGCCGGGGAGACGGAGGACCCGCAGAGGGCGGTTACCAAGTCCACCAACAGCATCATCTGGCGGATCGGCGTCTTCTACCTCGGCTCGATCTTCGTCGTCGTGACCCTGCTGCCGTGGAACGACCCGTCGATCAAGGAGAAGGGCTCCTACGTGGCCGCCCTGGACTCCCTCGGGATCGCGCACGCCGGGCAGATCATGAACTTCATCGTGCTGACGTCGGTGCTGTCCTGTCTCAACTCCGGTCTCTACACCGCGTCCCGGATGGCGTTCTCGCTGGGTACGCGTGGGGACGCGCCGCGCGCCTTCGGCCGTACGAACGCGCGGGGTGTGCCGATGGCGGCCATCCTGTCCTCGGTGGTCTTCGGGTTCGTCGCCGTCATCTTCAACTACTTCTTCCCCGAGGGGGTCTTCCTCTTCCTGGTCAACTCCTCCGGTGCGGTCGCCCTGTTCGTGTGGCTCGTCATCTGCTTCTCCCAGCTGCGCATGCGGCGGATCATCGAGCGGGAGTCGCCGGAGAAGCTCGTCGTGAAGATGTGGCTGTACCCGTATCTGACGTGGGCCACCATCGGGCTGATCCTCTTCGTCCTCGGTTACATGCTCACCGACACCGAGCACGGCAACCGAGAGATCCTGCTGCTGTCGCTGCTGGTCGCGGCGGTTGTCGTGGGTATCGCCCTGGTGAAGGAGAAGGTCCGTGGCGGGAAGAACGGTGGCGGTTCGTCCGCCGCCGCCGAGGTTTCCGACAAGGTGCACTGACCTCGCCGTAACCCGGGGTCCGGTGGCGGTTCGTCCGCCGCCGGGCCCTTTTTCGTGCCCGATCCGCGGGAAGTCCTGCTTCGTGCCCCGGGCGGTCTACAGGGGGGTGAAACTCTTCTCGACCTTCTCGTAGACCGGGAGGGCGCGGTCCTCTGTGTCGGGGTGGTACCAGGTGGTGAGCTGGTAGGACTTGCCGCCGGAGTTGAAGCCCAACGAGCGGACGTGCCAGGGCAGTTCCTGGGCCGTGACGGTGTACTCCCACACGACGGCGGGCTCGCCTCGGAACTCCGTCTCCTCCAGGCGGATCCGCTGGTATCCCGGCCCCTCGCTGGTGCTCTTCTCCTTTTTCTGCCACTGCTCCAGCAGGTCGCCGCGTGCCAGGGAGGCCTTGCCGACGATCTCCTGCCGGGCGTCCGGCGAGGTGTAGTGCACCTCCGCGCCGGCGTGCACCTCCCGGGAGAAGCCGTCGGGCGGGACCCAGGCGAACACACCGGCCTCCGTTCGGGCGCCCGGCGGCAGCTTCGGTGGGCGGGAGGTGCCGGCGACGGTGGGCGTGGGGGAGAGCGAGGAGGCCGTCGATGTCGCCTTGTCCTTGTCGCCCTCGCCGTCGGGCGAGCCGTTCATCGCCGGTACGAGGACCGCGGCCACGGCGGCGGTCACGGCCACGGCGGCGGACGCGACGAGACGGATACGGCGGTTGCTCCGCCGGGTGTCCTCCGGACTCGTGGGCCCGTCGGGCGCCGTACGCCTGGACGGCACGGGTGGGCCCGGGAGTTCGCCAGGTGGCATGGGGTTGGGCGTGGGAGTGGGAGTGGAGGTGCGCCGGGGTCGGGTCGGCAGGTCGCTGTCGGTGGTGCGCTCGGGGAGATCTGGGGTCGGCTCGGGGTCGGGGTCGGAGTGTTGGGGGGCCGCCGGGTGCTGAGACGCGGGAGGCGGAGGAGAGGGAAGAGGGGTGCGGCGGAGGACGGGCGTGGTGGCTCGGTCGGGCTCCGGGGTGGAGCGGACCGTGG
>NZ_JARGEE010000660.1:0-3303 GCF_033794485.1 Streptomyces sp. MB09-02B | reverse complement strand
CCCGGCAACCGCCTCGCCGCCCCCGACCAGCTGACCATCCTCACCACCCGCGAGCGCGAGGTCATGTCCCTGGCCGCCGAGGGCCACTCCAACGACGAGATCGCCGAGAAGCTGTACGTGAGCCCGCTGACGGTACGGACCCACGTCCACCGGGCGATGACGAAACTGGGCGCCCGCGACCGGGCCCAACTGGTCGTCATGGCGTACCAGTCGGGCCTGGTGCGGGTCGCCCCTCCGGAGTGATCCCCCTCAACTCCCGGCTACTCGCTACTCGCTACTCCTTGTAGAACGTGGCGTCCTGCCGGTCGAGGGTCGTGCTGACCGGCTGGGTGTGGAGCAGGTTGTTGAAGTGCCGGATGTACCGGCCGGGGAAGTTGAACGACTCGTACGAGACCCCGGCCGCGGTGTCGGCGAGGCCCGCCCGCTGGAAGAAGGACGCGTCCGCGTCGAACAGGGCGGTGCCGTCGTCCTTCTCCACCCAGAGCTCGTTGTTCTTGTGGCGGAGGTAGTAGCCGGGGAAGTTCGCCGACTCCAGCGAGACCGTGCCGCTGCCCGTCAGCCCGGTGACGATCCGGAACTGCGAGTCGGCGAGGTTGGTGACGTTGCTCTCCAGCTTGGCGCGGTACTCCCAGTGCCGGATGAACTTGCCCGGGTAGTTGAAGGAGGACAGCCGGACCGGGGTCACGCCGTCGGCGACGGGGATGCCGAAGTTGGGCGTGCCGTCGGCGTTCCAGTACAACTTCTGGTAGCGGGTGCGGCGGTTGGGGTCGTTGAGCGGGTCGCCGCTGATGTCCTTGTAGTTGCGGTCGTGGTAGACGAGGATGTCGGACTTTCCGTCCTCGGACGTGGTGAAGGTGTTGTGGCCGGGGCCGTACTGGCCGGTGGCGGCGTTGCTCTTGAAGACCGGTGTGGAGGCCTTCGCCCAGGACGCCGGGTTCATGAGGTCGGCGGTGTCGGAGGCGGTCAGCAGGCCGAGGCAGTAGTTGGCGTCGGTGGCGGCGGCCGAGTAGGCCATGAAGACCTTGCCGTTCTTCTGGATGACGGCCGGGCCCTCGTTGACGCGGTGGCCGACGGTCTCCCAGGAGTACTCGGGCTTGGAGATCATCACCGGGCTGCCGCTGATGGTCCAGGGGTTGGACATCTTCGCCAGGTACAGGTTGGTGCCGGAGCCGACCGCCGGGTCGTTCTGCGCCCAGCTGAGGTAGCGGGTGCCGTTGTGCGTGAAGGTGGTGGCGTCCAGCGAGAAGGTGTCCAGCGGGAGCGCGATCCGGCCCTTCTCGGTCCACGTGCCGGTGATCGGGTTGGCCGCGCTGGTCTCCAGGACGTACGGCCGGATCTTCCAGATGTCGTTCGTGGCACCCGCCGCGAAGTACACGTACCACTTGCCGTCGATGAAGTGGATCTCCGGCGCCCAGATGTGGGCGCCCATGTCACCGCTGGCGTGCTTGGTCCAGATCGTGGTCTCCGTGGCCGTGGCGAGGCCCTGGAGGGTGGTCGCCCGGCGCATCACGATCTTGTCGTACGCGGGGACGGTGGCCGTGAAGTAGTAGTAGCCGTCGGTGTGCTTGAAGATGTGCGGGTCGGCCCGCTGCGTGGCTATCGGGTTGGTGAAGGTGACGGCCGGGGACGCCGGGACGGCTGCCTGGGCGGGGGTGGTCATCGTGGTGAACACGGCGAGCGCGGCCGCCGCGGCCACGACGGCCCGTCTGGTGAGGTGTCTCATGTTCTGTCTGGGCCTTTCGGGGTCAGGCGGTGGTGGGGGCGAGGCGCCACTGCTGGCAGTTGTTGTTCAGCCAGGACCACTGGCGGACGTCGGAGCCGTTGGCGGTGCCGCAGTCGGCGACGTCCATGACCTTGCCGGTGGCGGCGTTGACGATCCGGACGTAGTCGTTGCCGAGGTAGACCATGCGGAACTTCTGGCAGTTGTTGTTCAGCCAGGACCACTGCCGGATGTCGGTGCCGTCGGCGCTCGCGCAGTCGGTGACGTCGGCGACCTTGCCGGTGGCGACGTTCACCAGGCGGCTGGTGTCGTCGGCGCGGTCCTCGATGCGCCACTTCTGGTTGGCCCCGCCGTTGCAGGTCCACTGGGCGATGTTGGTGCCGTCGGCCGTGCCGCCGCCGGTGACGTCGAGGCACTTGCCGCTGTTGCGGTTGACGATGGTGTACGCGGTCGGGGTGGTCGCGGTCTCGCCGGAGGGGCCGGCGATGGTCGCGCCGAGGGCGACGGGGGTGCCGAAGTTCGGGGTGCCGTCGGCGTTCCAGGTGAACTTCTGGGCGCGGGTCGTACGGCCGTTGTCGCAGCCGTCGCTCGCCGCGTCGTTGGCGTGGTAGACGATCCAGTTCTCGGTGCCGTCGGGCGAGGTGAAGAACCCGTTGTGGCCGGGCGCGTACACGCTGTTGGCGTCGCTGCGCTGGAAGACCGGGGTCTGCTTCTTCGTCCAGGAGGAGGCGAGCAGCGGGTCGGACCCGGTCAGCTCCAGCTGTCCGAGCTTGTAGTCGGGGCCCCAGCAGGCGCTGGCGGAGTAGATCAGGAAGGTACGGCCGTTGCGGTAGAGCGGCTCGGGGCCCTCGTTCACCTCGCCGCTCTGGGTCTCCCAGCTCAGGGTCGGGCTGGAGATGACGGTGAAGGTGGTGCTCGCCAGGGTGTACGGGTTGCTGAGGGGCGCGATGACGAGGCTCTGCTTGCTGCCGCCCACCGAACCACTGCCGGCCAGGTACAGCTTGTTGTCGTGCTTGAGCACGCTGACGTCGATCAGCCAGCCGCCCGGGTTGAGGTTGGACCCGGCGAGCTGGTTCTTGAAGGTGTACGGCCCCATCGGGTCGGACCCGGCGCTCTCCAGCACGTAGGTGCGCTGGTCGTCGCAGCAGGCGGAGGCGCGCGGCCCGGCGGAGTAGTAGAGGTACCACTTGCCGTCGAAGAAGTGGATCTCCGGGGCCCACATGTTCCAGTTGCGGGTGGAGGTGCTGTCCGACCACACCTGCACACTGGGCGCGGTGCTCAGCCCGGCGAGCGTGGGCGACTTGCGCATGGTCAGCTCACCGGTGAACGAGGTCGTCACCAGGTAGTAGTTGCCGTTGTAGTACTCCAGCCACGGGTCGGCGCCTTTTTGCGTCTTGACCGGGTTGGTGTAGGGCTTGCCGTCGGCGGCGGCGGCGGGTGAGGCCGGCTGGACGGCGAGGAGCGACGCGAAGAGGGCCAGCAGGGCGGCCCCCATCGTCACCCAGTGACGGACTTGAATGCGGAACACGGCAAGTCCCTTCGGGGAGCGGCTCGAGAGGGGGGTGTCGAGGGGGATCGTGGAG
>NZ_JARGEE010000065.1:0-29385 GCF_033794485.1 Streptomyces sp. MB09-02B | reverse complement strand
GGCGTGGGGGTGGGCGACGGGGTCGGCTCGCAGGAGTCGGTGCCCCCGATCGCCACGGCGACCCCGCCCCCGCCGTCCGGGCCGACGGTGGCGTACGCGCAGGCGTCGGCGACCGCCGTGCCGCTCGGTGCTCCGGTGAGGAGCCAGGTCAGTGCGAGCAGGGCCGACAGCCGTAGGGCGAGAGCGGATCGGGTCCGCTGGGGTCCTTGCACGTCGCAGATCATCCGTGCCCGTGCTCCCGCGTACGCGGGAGCACGGAGGGATTGCTCCAAAGGAGCGAAAAACCGGCCCCGAACGTTTGACTGCGGACGCCTGGTGCTGACCCCTCTTTCGATACCGCCGCAGGCCGCGCCGCACACCGCGACACAGACTTCGGAAAGAAATTCGTGCCACGTTGAACACAGAGGCCACTCCCACGCGTACCTAGGACCAGCAAGCGGCGCAGTAGGGCGCTGCGACACCCACCGGATACACGGGGAGTTGGAATGAAGACCTCCTGGCGGAGCGCCTCACTCGTAGCGACAGCTGCGGCTGTGCTGGTGCTGACGACGGCGTGCGGTCAGGAACAGGGGTCGACGTCCTCGCAGAACGTGGGCGCCGCCTCGACCCCGACGCTGGGCGCCGGTGCCATCGCGGGCACCGGCACCGGTACGGCCGGTACCGGTACGGCCGGTGCCGGCGCGGCCGGTTCCGGTACGTCGGACCAGGCCCAGTCCACCACGGCGGCCTCCGCGGGCCAGTTGACCGTGTGGAACAGCGACGAGTACGGCAAGGTCCTCACGGACAGCGCCGGTCGCACCCTGTACCGCTTCGACAAGGACTCCTTCGAGCCGCCGAAGACGACCTGCGAGGGCGAGTGCGCCGTCACCTGGCCGCCGGTGTCCGCCTCGGGCGCCACCGCCGCCCAGGGTGTCGACAAGGCCCTGCTCGGCGAGGTCAGCCGTCCCGACGGCACCAAGCAGCTGACGGTCGGCGGCTGGCCGATGTACTACTTCGCCAAGGACACCAAGGCCGGTGACATCAAGGGCCAGGGCCTGAAGGGCACTTGGTTCGCGTCGGCGCCCAACGGCAAGAAGGCCTCCACCAAGGGCGGCGGCGGGGCCGACGCGGGCGGCAACGGCAACGGCGCCGGGGCGGTCGAGCAGGCTGGTCTGACCACCCGCAAGGACGCCAAGCTCGGCGAGATCGTCGTCGACAAGAACGGCATGACGGTCTACCGGTTCCTGAAGGACACCCAGTGGCCGATGTCGACCAAGTGCCTCGGTGACTGCCTCGACAAGTGGCCCGTCGTCGCCCCGGTCGACAAGAACGACACCAAGGGCATCCTGCTGAAGGGCTACACGGTCTTCGACCGTCCCGACGGCTTCAAGCAGCAGACCATCAACTGCATCCCGCTCTACACCTTCGCCAACGACAAGGCCCCCGGCGACACCAACGGCCAGGGTGTCGGCGGCACTTGGTTCGCCATCAACGGCGACGGAGAGCCGATCGGCGCCGACAAGTAGGCCGCGCCTTCCCATCGCACCGCCCCAGCGCGGCCGATCCAGGGTCCGCCCCCTCCGCACCGCACCGGAGGGGGCGGACCCCTTGGCATGCCCGGGTTCGAACAGGCATGGTCGGGGCGGTGGTTGGGCATGTGCCATCGGCAGCGGCTTTGAACGGACGGTCAATTTCCGTTTTCGCTCGCTCCTTCGGCGGACGATCAGTAGCCTCAGCTCGAACACCGGATCGCCTACGCCACCCCCGACGCGTTGGAGAACACTGATGGAGCGTCCCGCCTGGGCGCCGCGGAGCATCGACATCTCGATGCCGTCCGTGGCCCGCATGTACGACTACTACCTGGGCGGTTCGCACAACTTCGAGGTCGACCGCGAGGCGGCCCGCCGGGCCATGGAGTTCGTGCCCGGCCTGCCCAAGATCATGCAGGCGAACCGTGCCTTCATGCGCCGTGCCGTCCGGTACGCGGTCGGCGAGGGCGTCACCCAGTTCCTGGACATCGGATCCGGGATCCCCACCTTCGGAAACGTGCACGAGGTCGCCCAGGAGGCCAGCCCCGGCGCCCGGGTCGTGTACGTCGACCACGACCCCGTCGCCGTAGCACACAGCCAGGCAGTTCTGGAGGGGAACGACGGCACGGATGTGGTCGCGGCCGACCTCCGCAAGCCCCGCGACATCCTCGAGAGCCCCCGAGTCCGACAACTCATCGACCTGAACCGGCCGGTCGCACTGCTTCTGGTTGCCATACTGCACTTCGTGGAGGACAAGGACGATCCGTACAAAGCGGTGGCCGAGCTGCGTGACGCGCTCGCGCCGGGCAGCCTGCTCGTCGTCTCGCACGCCTGCCGCGAGGGAATCCCGCTGCCCGAGGAGCGGGCGGCGGGCGTGGTGGACGTGTACCGGAACATTCGCAATCCGCTGACCATGCGCTCGTCCGACCAGGTCGCGCGGTTCTTCGAGGGGTACGACATGGTGGAACCCGGGGTGGTGCCGATGGCGAAGTGGCGGCCCGACACGGCTTCCGAGGACGACGATCCTTACGCCTACGCCCAGTTCGCCGGCGTGGGGACCAAGGCGTGAGGGCGGAGCCGGACGGGCCGGAGGACAGACTCCGCAGGTTCGCGACGATCTGGAGCCGGGCGGCCTTCCCCGCCACCTCCACCTCGCTGACCCGGCCCGAGTTCGAGGAACAACTCCTGCCGCTGGCCCGCAGGCTCAGCGAGGCGCTGCGGGCCCGGACGTACGACGCCGAGGAGGGCCGGGCCGTCGGCGCTGCTCTCGTGGCGGCGCACTGCACCGAACCCGAGGCGCTCAGCCGCACCCTGGACTGCGTCGAGGCCTATCTGGTGCTCTACTGCGGCGGCGACGGACCCCAGGAGGACCTGCGGGCCCGCGCCGCGCGACTGCAGTCCGCGATGGCCGCCGGATACGCCGACGCGCTCAGGCAGCGCACCCTCGCCGAGCAGGAGGCGATCGCCCGCGCGGCGCTGGAGGCCCAGGGCGCGGTCGCCCGGGCGCTGCACGCCACCGAGGCCCGCTTCCGCGCGGTCTTCGAGGGCGCCGCCATAGGCATCGGCATCGCCGACCTCGACGGCAACGTCCTCCAGGTCAACGGCGCGCTGCTGCGGATGTTCGGCGTCACCGAGCAGGCCATGCGCGGGCGGCCGGTCCCCGAGTGGAGACACCCCGACGACGCGCCCCAGGTCTGGCGGCTCTACGACGAACTGGTCCGCGGCGAGCGCGAGCACTACCACACCGAAAAGGCGTTCTCCCGACCCGACGGAACGGTCCTGTGGACCAACCTCACGGTCTCCTTGCTGCGGGACGCGGACGGCCGGCCCCAGTACCAGCTGGCCCTCATGGAGGACACCACCGAGCGCCGGCTGCTCAACCTCCGCCTGCGCTACGAGGCCACCCACGACGCGCTCACCGGGCTGCCCAACCGAACCCTGTTCTTCGAGCGGCTGGAGAAGGCCCTCGCGGCGGGCGACGGCCAGCGCTTCGGCCTCTGCTACCTCGACCTCGACGGCTTCAAGACCATCAACGACAGCCTCGGGCACGCCGCCGGCGACCGGCTGCTCGTCGAGGTCGCCGACCGGCTGCAGTCCTGCGCGACCGCGCCCGGCGAGATGGTCGCCCGCCTCGGCGGCGACGAGTTCGTGGCGCTGACCACCGGCACCGACACCGAGCGCGAGGTCGACGAGCTCGCCGACCGCATCATGAACGCGCTGGTCACCCCCGTCCGCATCGACGGCAGGGAACTGCTGGTCCGCGGCAGCATCGGCATCGTCGAGGGCCCGGCGGGGGAGCGGGGCCCGGCGGAGGTGCTGCGCAGCGCCGACATCACGATGTACCGCGCCAAGTCGGCGGGCGGCAACCGCTACGAGGTCGCCGACGCGGAGGCCGACGCCCGCGCCATCACCCGGCACGGTCTCACCACCGCGCTGCCCGCCGCTCTCGACCGGGGCGAGTTCTTCATCGAGTACCAGCCGCTGGTGCACCTCGGCGACGGCACGGTACGCGGCGCCGAGGCCCTGGTCCGCTGGCTGCACCCGCAGCACGGCGTCCTCGGCCCCGACCGGTTCATCCCGCTCGCCGAGCGCACCGGACTGATCGTGCCGCTCGGCCGCTGGGTGCTGGAGCAGTCGGTGCGCCAGGCCCGGGAGTGGCAGGAACGACAGTGGGGCACGGGGGCCGCGGGGCCGCTGCGGGTCAACGTCAATCTCTCGCCGTGCCAGTTGACCCACCCCGGCCTGGTCCAGGACACCGTCGACATCCTGGAGCGCGCGGGCCTCGAACCCGACGCCCTCTGTCTGGAGGTCACCGAGTCCGCCCTGATCGGCGCCGACGACGACCTGCTCAAACCCCTGCGCAGGCTCTCGGAGATGGGCGTGGACATCGCCCTCGACGACTTCGGCACCGGCTACTCCAACCTCGCCAACCTGCGTCGACTGCCGGTCCGCGTGCTGAAGTTGGACCGGTCCTTCACCCAGAGCATGCAGCGGTTCCCGGCCGACCCGGTCGATCTGAAGATCGTCGAAGGCATCGTCTCCCTCGCGCACGGCCTCGATCTCGCGGTCACCGTGGAGGGCGTGGAGACCGGCGCCCAGGCCGAGCAACTACGCCTGCTCGGCTGCGACACGGCCCAGGGCTGGTACTACGCCCGCCCGGGCCCTCCGGACCGCCTGCACGAACTGGCGCTGGTGGACGCGACGGGATAGGGGTTCCTTTCAGCCACCGGTTCGCCCCTTCGGGGGCGCGGGGAACTGCGCGACCAGCCACGACGCACCGGAATTCCGCGACGATGCTCACGGTGAACGGCGCTACCCGGACCGGCAGTCCCCTCACCGCTCGACCAACATCCGCTGCAACTCCCGCGCGGCCCGAGGCGGAGCCACATCGCTGCGGTGGGCCAGCGCGATCGTCCGATGCAGCCCGGGCCGGGCCAGCGGGGTCACCCGCAGGCCCCGCCCGGAGCGGGTCGCGACCATACGCGGGACGACGGCCACGCCCAGTCCCGCCCGCACGAACCCCAGGACCGCGTCCATCTCCCCGCCCTCCACCGCGAAGTCCGGCTCGAACCCCGCGGAGCGACACGCGGCGACGGTCAGTTCTCGCAGGTCGTAGCCATGGCGGAACATCACGAGCCGCTCGCCCTCCAGATCGGGGACACGGACCGTGCGGCGGCCGTTGCCAGGCCTGGGAGCGTCGGGGGAGGAGACCACCACCAGGTCCTCGCGCAGCAGTTCCACCGTGGTGAGCGCGGGGGAGGGCGTGGGGAGCGGGAGAACCACCAGGGCCAGGTCCAGCGCGCCGCGCGCGAGCTGGCGTACGAGGTCGTGCGAGCCGCCCTCCTCGATCAGCAGGCGGATGCCCGGGTAGCGGTCGTGGAAGGCGCGCAGCACGTCCGGGAGCAGACCGGTGCACAGGCTCGGGGTCGCGCCGAGCCGGACCCGGCCCCGCCGCAGCTGCACCAGCTCCTGCACCTCGTGCCGGGCGGTGTCCGTGTCGGCGAGGATGCGTCGGGCCAGCGGCAGCAGGGCCTCACCGGCGTCGGTCAGCGTGATGTTGCCGCGCGCCCGCTGAAAGAGGTCCGCCCCCAACTCCCGTTCCAGCGCCTTGATCTGCTGCGACAGCGACGGCTGCGCCACATGGACCAGCTCGGCGGCCCGGGTGAAATGCCTGGTCTCGGCCACCGCCACGAAGTACTGGAGCTGCTGGAACTGCATCCCTCCACGATACGGGACGATAGTTTCCCGCTATCGAAACGAGCTGTTTCATGTCTTGGACCGATGGGGTGGGGCCGTTCTAGCGTCATGGGCATGGCTCTGGCAACGCGGACGGAACGAGCGGAACGGGCGGAACGGTCGGCACGAAAACCGTCCCTGGCGCGCTCGGTGTGGGACAGCTCCCTCGGCAAGAAGACGGTGATGGCCGTCAGCGGACTGATCATGCTGGCGTACCTGGTCGTCCATATGCTCGGCAACCTCAAGATCTTCTTCGGCTCGGACGAGTTCAACGGCTACGCGCACTGGCTGCGCACCCTCGGCGAGCCCTTCCTGCACTACGAATGGGCCCTGTGGATCGTCCGCGTGGTCCTCGTCGCCGCGGTCGTCGCCCACGCCACGGCCGCGTACCAGCTCAGCCGCCGTGACCTCAAGGCCCGGCCCACCAAGTACGCGCACAGGAAGCGCCGGGCGAGCTACGCGACCCGCACCATGCGCTGGGGCGGCGTCATCCTCGGACTCTTCATCGTCTGGCACATCCTCGACCTGACGACCGGCACCGTTCACCCGGGCGGCTTCCAGGCCGGGCACCCGTACCAGAACGTGATCGACACCTTCTCCACCCGGTACGGCAACGTCGTCTACATCGCCGCGGTGCTCGCGCTCGGCCTGCACATCCGGCACGGCATCTGGAGCGCCGCGCAGACCCTCGGCGCCGGCAGCCGCACCCGCGACCGCGCCCTGAAGACCACTGCGAACGTCCTGGCCCTGGTGCTGACCGTGGGCTTCGTCTCCGTACCCGTCGCCGTCATGACCGGAGTGGTGAGCTGACCATGACCACATCCTCCGAGTACTCCGCGTACGTGGACTACGTGACCGGTGCCCCGGTCGTCGACGGCAAGGCCCCCGAGGGACCGATCGCCGAACGCTGGGACAAGCGCCGCTTCGAGGCCAAGCTGGTCAACCCCGCCAACCGCCGCAAGCACACGGTGATCGTCGTCGGTACCGGCCTGGCCGGCGGCTCGGCCGGCGCCACGCTCGCCGAACAGGGCTACCACGTCGTCCAGTTCTGCTACCAGGACTCCCCGCGCCGCGCCCACTCCATCGCCGCGCAGGGCGGCATCAACGCCGCCAAGAACTACCGCAACGACGGCGACTCGGTCCACCGGCTGTTCTACGACACCGTCAAGGGCGGCGACTTCAGGGCCCGGGAGTCGAACGTCCATCGCCTCGCGCAGATCTCCGTCGAGATCATCGACCAGTGCGTGGCACAGGGCGTGCCGTTCGCACGCGAGTACGGCGGACTGCTCGACACCCGCTCCTTCGGCGGCGTCCAGGTGTCCCGGACCTTCTACGCCCGGGGGCAGACGGGCCAGCAGCTGCTGCTCGGCGCCTATCAGGCCCTCAGCAGGCAGATCGCGGCCGGCAACGTGGAGATGCACCCGCGCACCGAGATGCTCGACGTGATCGTCGTCGACGGGCGGGCGCGCGGGATCGTCGCCCGGGACCTGATCACGGGGAAGATCGACACGTACTTCGCCGATGCCGTGGTGCTGGCGAGCGGCGGGTACGGGAACGTCTTCTACCTGTCGACCAACGCCATGAACTCCAACGCCACCGCCGTGTGGCGGGCGCACCGGAGGGGCGCGCTGTTCGCCAACCCGTGCTTCACCCAGATCCACCCGACGTGCATCCCCCGCACCGGCGACCACCAGTCCAAGCTGACGCTGATGAGCGAGTCGCTGCGCAACGACGGCCGGATCTGGGTGCCGAAGGCGCGGGGTGACCAGCGGCCGGCGAACCAGATCCCCGAGGACGAGCGCGACTACTACCTGGAGCGGATCTACCCCTCCTTCGGCAACCTCGTCCCCCGTGACATCGCCTCCCGCGCCGCGAAGAACGTCTGCGACGAGGGCCGGGGCGTCGGGCCCGGCGGGCAGGGCGTCTACCTGGACTTCGCCGACGCCATCGCGCGGATGGGCCGGGGAGCCGTCGAGGCCAAGTACGGCAACCTCTTCGACATGTACCAGCGGATCACCGACGAGGATCCCTACGAGGTCCCGATGCGGATCTACCCGGCCGTGCACTACACGATGGGCGGGCTGTGGGTGGACTACGACCTCCAGACCACAGTCCCCGGCCTGTTCGCGATCGGGGAGGCCAACTTCTCCGACCACGGCGCCAACCGGCTCGGCGCGTCCGCGCTGATGCAGGGCCTCGCCGACGGGTACTTCGTGCTCCCGGCCACCATCAACGACTATCTCGCCCGGCATCCCCAGCAGGACGGCATCGGCCCCGAACACCCCGCAGTCCAGGAGGTGCTGGCCGAGACCGAGGACCGGCTGAACCTGCTGCTCGCCGTCGACGGCGACCGTACGCCCGACTCCTTCCACCGTGAACTCGGCGAACTGATGTGGGAGTTCTGCGGCATGGCCCGCACCGACAGCGGACTGCGGAAGGCGCTGGAGCGGATACCGCAGATCCGTGAGGAGTTCTGGCGGCGGATCAAGGTCCCCGGCACGGGCGAGGAGTTCAACCAGTCCCTGGAGAAGGCCAACCGCATCGTCGACTATCTGGAGTTGGCCGAGCTGATGTGCCTCGACGCACTGCACCGCGCCGAGTCCTGCGGCGGACACTTCCGCGAGGAGTCCCAGACGGCCGACGGCGAAGCCGAGCGCCGCGACGAGGAGTTCTCGTACGCCGCCGCCTGGGAGTTCACGGGAACCGGCACGGCCCCCGTGCTGCACAAGGAAGACCTGGTCTTCGAGTACGTCCACCCCACCCAGCGGAGCTACGCATGAAGCTCACCCTGCGCGTATGGCGGCAGCGGGCCGCCGACGCCGACGGCGCCATGTCCACGTACGAGGTGGACGACATCTCGCCCGACATGTCCTTCCTGGAGATGCTCGACACGCTCAACGAGGACCTCATCCTGCGCGGTGAGGACCCGGTCGCCTTCGACCACGACTGCCGCGAGGGCATCTGCGGGGCCTGCTCGCTCGTCATCAACGGGGACGCGCACGGGCCGGAGCGGACGACGACCTGCCAGCTGCACATGCGGTCCTTCTCCGACGGCGACACGATCGACGTGGAGCCGTGGCGGGCGTCGGCGTTCCCGGTGGTCAAGGACCTGGTCGTCGACCGGTCCGCGTTCGACCGGATCATCCAGGCCGGCGGGTACATCACGGCGCCGACCGGGGCCGCGCCGGAGGCGCACGCCACGGCCGTCCCCAAGCCGGACGCGGACTTCGCCTTCGAGCACGCGGAGTGCATCGGGTGCGGGGCGTGTGTGGCCGCCTGTCCCAACGGGGCGGCGATGCTGTTCACCTCGGCCAAGATCAACCATCTGAACGTGCTGCCGCAGGGGGCGCCCGAGCGGGAGACGCGGGTGCTGGACATGGTGGAGCAGATGGACGAGGAGGGGTTCGGGGGGTGCACGCTCGCGGGGGAGTGCGCCACGGCTTGCCCCAAGGGGATTCCGCTGGTGTCGATCACGAGTATGAACAAGGAGTGGCTGCGGGCTGCTCGTAAGGGCGGGAAGCGGTAGCGCGGTAGGGGCATGTGTCGCCTTCGGGGTGCCCTCGCCGGGGGCACCCCCAGCCGACTCCGGTATGACCGGCGTCGCTAGGCGGTGTCTGCGGTGACCGCCGCTGTCACCTCACGGCCCTTGGCCTCCGGGCCGCCCCGGAGGAGAGCCTCGGGGCGGCCCGGAGGCCGAGGACGGTGAGGTGTTGTGGCAGAGACCCGCGTGGCGGTGGACCGTGGAGCGTGGACCACGCCCGCGCCCTGCGCGTCTCGCGCCGCCGGGCTCTGCCCGACGCACCCGCCGGGCGATCCGGGGGACGCGTCGTCCGGCGACCTGGCGGACGCGTCCCCGGCGATCAGTGGACGTCCCGTCGGCGATCTAGCGGGGGGACCCGGCGTGCTCCCGCACAGTCGCCGCCTCGCTCGCCGTCGTCCCGGCCCCCGGCTCGGAGTTCTTCTTCGCGAAGCCGCGCCGGCCCGGCAGGACCGCGAGGACGATCAGTGTTCCGGCGGCCATGATGATGCCGCCGATGAGGCTGGTGTGGGCGACGCCGTGGGCGAAGGCCTGGTGGACGGCGTCCACGGCGGCCTGGGCCTGCTGGGGCCCGGCGGAGGGATCCTGCGCGACCCGCTCAGCGACGGCCAGGCCACCGCCGACGGAGTCCTTGGCGATCTCCATCGCCTCGCCCGGGAGCCGGTTGCCCACCAGGTCGGTCAGCTCGTCCCGGTAGGCCGTGCCCAGCAGCGAGCCCAGCACCGCGATACCCAGCGCCCCGCCCAGCTCCAGCGCGGTGTCGTTGACCCCGCCGCCGACGCCCAGCTCGGACTCGGGGAAGGAGCCCATGATCGTGTCGGTCGCCGGAGAGATGCTCAGTCCGAGCGCGAGGCCCAGCATCATCAGCGGCACCAGGAAGTCCCCGTACGTCGACCCCTTGTCGATCTGGGTGAGCAGGAACATGCCCGCCGTGCCGATGGCCAGGCCGGTCACGACCATCGGCTTCACCCCCAGCTTCGGGGTGAGTATCCCGGTCAGCGCGGACCCGAGGAACACCGCACCGCCCAGCGGCAGCAGCCGTACGCCCGTGTCCAGGGCGCCGTAGCCGAGGACGAACTGCAGGAACTGCGTCGCGTAGTAGATCACGGCGAACATACCGAAGAAGAAGAACATCACCGCGAGCATCGAGCCGCTGAAGGGCCGCAGCGCGAACTTGCGGACGTCCAGCATCGGGTGCGGGTGCCGCAGCTCCCAGGCGACGAAGGCGACCAGACCGACACCGGCGACCAGGGCGGCGGTGACGGGGCCGACGCCCCAGCCGGAGTGCGGGCCCTCGATGGCGGCGTAGATCAGGGAGCCGACTGTGACGATCGACAGCAGACCACCGACGTAGTCGATCCGGCCCATGCCCTCCGCCTTGGACGGCGGTACCAGGGCGAGCGCGCCGACCACGGCGAGGAGGGCGATCGGCACGTTGATCAGGAAGGTCGATCCCCAGGCGTGGTCCTCCAGCAGCCAGCCGGAGACGAGCGGGCCGACGGCTACCGCCACCCCGGACGTCGCGGCCCAGGCGGTGATGGCCTTGGCCCGCTCGCTCCGGGGGAAGGTCGCGACCACCAGGGACAGCGTGGCCGGCATCACGACCGCGGCACCTACGCCCATGATCGCGCGGGCCACGATGACCAGCGAGGTCTCGTCGACCATGCTCCCCATCACCGAACCGGCGGCGAAGATCAGCAGGCCCAGCACCAGCGCTCCGCGGCGGCTGTACTTGTCGCCGATCGCGCCCAGCACCAGCATCAGCGCCGCGTACGGAACGGTGTAACTGTCTACGACCCACTGCAGATCACTGCTGCTCAGGCCCAGGTCGGTGGTCATGTCCGGGGCGGCGACGATCAGCGACGTGTTCGCCATCACTGTGATCAGCAGGCTCAGGCACAGCACGAGCAGCGCCCACCAGCGCCGCGCGTACGGCCCGGTCATTTTCTCCACGGGGGTGTTTGCAAGGAAGGGCATCAGTAGTTCCTGAGAGGGATGGGGCGGACGAGCGGAATCACTTGGTTGGCCATCGGGTGGCGTCATGTTTTGCTCCGGAGCGCTCATTGGTTCGGAGCAACCGCCAACTCGCGCATGTGAGCGTTGTTCTGCAGCGCCCACCGCATGGTCCGCGGTGGGCGCCCGAGCAGGGTTTCCAGTTGGTCGGTGACGACGTCGTACCGCCCGCCGGCGACCAGCCTGGTCAGGGTCCTCATGTGCTCCGCCACGTGCTGGGCCGCAGTGTCGCCCAGGGTTTCCCGCAGGAAGGTCTCGTTCACGAAGGCCTCGTGCCAGGCGTCCAATTCCTCGGGGATGTAGGTGACCTCGCGCCCCAGCGCGGCTGCGTAGTCCTCAGCGAACCCGTGCATGTCCTTCAGCTCCGGACCGGTGAGCTCGTAGGACTTCGAGATGTGCGGTGCGGGGTCGACCAGTATCTTCACGCACACCTCTGCCACGTCGTGAGCGGCGATGGGCGCGAGCCGCTGGTTGCCGAAGGGCAGGCGCAGTTCACCGTTGCTCAGCGGGCCCTGTTGCATCCAGGTGATCAAGGCGTTCTCGACGAACAGGGTCGCACGCACGTTGACGGTCGGGAGGCCGGACCAGTCCAGCACCTGCTCGCAGACCCAGTGCGCCCGCTGCTGCGGTGACCAGTCCGTGACCAGTCCGCCGAGCCAGGAACGCCGCTCCTCATCCGGTGTGGTCATCTTCTCGAGCGTCATGTACACCTGCTCGTAGTCGGACATGTGCACGAAGGCCTCGATGTCGCCCTGGGCTCGCGCCGCCGCGGCCATCAGGGTGAGGGCATCGGCGTAGTACGGCGACAGGCTCATGCTGAAGTAGATGCGCCGGACACCCTTCAGCGCGGCGGCCACGTCCGCGAACTTGAGCAGGTCGCCGACGAAGACCTCGGCCCCGGCCGCGCGCAGCGACTGCGCGCGCTCGTCGTCCCGTCGCACGAACGCGCGCACTGAGTGGCCCTGTTCGAGCAGCATGTCGACCATCAGCCTGCTCACGCCACCGATTTGGCCGCCGGCGCCGGTGATCAGAATGGGATTGCGTTCCGTCATTGTTGTGTCCTTCATCTGGTGGGGGGCGGCCGTTCGGGAAGCCGAGGATGTGGGCATGATTGAGAACCGTCTGGAAACTGATCAGTTTCCAGACGGGAAAACGGATCGGTTTCCTCACCGGTGAAGGTGAGGTGAGCGGGTGAAGCCCTGAGATCTCAGGGCTTCGAGATCATCGAGTGCCCGCTGTGGGACTTGCCTCGGCGATCTCCTGGAGGGCGGCGTCGGTGTCCGCGATGGCCAGCATCCTGTTGATGTCGGCGCCGGCCAGTACGCCGGCTGCCGCGGAGGCCCCGACCTGGGCGACCAGATCGGTGGCGTTGCCGGCCACCCACACGCCCGGCACCTCGGTGGCGCCGGCCGTGCCGGAGGCGAAACCGCGGCCCTTCGGCAGGTCCTGCACCGGCAGGCCCAGACCTTCCAGGCCCTGGGTGCGGGCCTGGAGCTGCGCGGCGACCGCGACGACGCGGCGGGCCACGACCTGGCCGTCGGCCAGGCGCACCCCGGCGAGGGCACCGTCGGCGTCGTTGACGACGTCGGTGATGGGGGTGTCGATGACGCGGATGCCGCGGGCAGCGAAGCGGGCGCGGCTGTCCTCGTCCAGGTCGGTGCCGTGGGTGAAGTACGTCAGGTCCTCGGTCAGCTGACGGAACAGATACGCGTGCTCGATGGAGACCGGTCCGGTGGCGAGGACGCCGATGGGCTCGTCGCGCACCTCCCAGCCGTGGCAGTACGGGCAGTGCAACACACTGTGTCCCCAGTGCTCGGCGAGCCCGGGCACCTCCGGGAGCACATCCTTCAGGCCGGTGGCCACCAGGATGCGCCGGGCGGTGATGCTGCGGCCGTCGGCCAGGGTGACGGTGAACCGCAGGTCCCCGTCGGCCGACGGGGCGGCGGACTCGGCCGAGACCACCTCGCCGAGCACGACGCGTCCGCCGTACTGGCGCACCTGCTCCCGGCCCCGTCGAAGGATCTCGGACGGCGGGGTGCCGTCCAGGGCGAGGAGGCCGTGCACGGCCTGGGCGGGTGCGTTGCGCGGGGAGCCGCTGTCGATCACGACGACCGAGCGGCGGGAGCGGGCGAGGATCAGTGCACCGTTCAGCCCCGCGGCGCCCCCGCCGATCACCACCGCGTCGACGGTCCCCTCGGCCAGCGCGTCGCTCGCGTACGCAGGAGCCGTCGCGGTCATGGCCTCCTGCCTTTCCTTGTCAGTCATGGTTCGGTCGACCCTTCGGGTTCTGGATGGTGGGAGAGGGGGTCAGCTGTTCAGGAAGCCGAGGATGTGGTCGGCGACCGTCTTGGGCTGTTCGAGGTGCGGGAAGTGCCCTGCGCCGGGTATGACGATGCGTTCGAAGCCGTTCGTGAACAGGTCGTCCATGCCGTCGCTCACCTCCACGGAGAAGCAGTTGTCGTCGGCCCCGTGGAGGTACAGCGTCGGGACGGTGATGGCGCCGAAGGCCCGGGCTTGCAGGGCTTGGGTCGCCTCGTCCGCGGGCGGCGGCGTGAACAACTGGCGGTAATAGCCCAGGATCTCGGTCAGGACTCCGGGAGCACCCAGGGTTTCCTTGAGCGCGGCACGCTCCGCGTCCGGCAGCTCGTAACCGGGTGACCATTCCCGCCAGAGCCGGTCGATGAAGGCGAAGTCGTCGTGCTCGACGGCCGCCTCCGCCATGGCTGTCTGGAAGAAGAACATGTACCAGCTGCGTCGCTGCTGGCCGCCGTCGGTGAGCAAGGCGTTCATGGTTTGACGGCCGTGGGGGGCCGCCATGGTGACCAGCTTGCGGACACGCCTAGCGTCGAGGCTCGCTGCCGCGTACGCCGCCGCGGCGCCGAAGTCGTGGCCGACGAGATCCGCCTTCTCGCGCCCGAGCGCTTCGATCAGGGTCAGGACGTCCTGGCCGGTCGAGGCAATGTCGTAGGAGCCGTCGGGGGCCGCGCCGCCGGGCCAGTATCCGCGCTGTGCGGGCGCGACCGCCCAGTACCCTTCCTGCGCGAGGCGGTCGAGGATCCCTGTCCAGCTGGCGGCATGGTCGGGAAACCCGTGGAGGAGCACCACGAGCGGCCCGCTGCCGGCCTCGAGGATCGGAACCTCCAGTCCGCCTGCCTGAACCGTCCGACGACGGACGCGGTCGCTCGCCCGGGACCCCCTGGCCGGGGAGTCCTCGCCAAAGGGCGGTCGCTGGGTCACCTGTGTCATGAGTTCCACCTCCAACCGCCTTCGCGGCGTCGCGGTCCGGCAAGCCCGGACCAAGTAGCAAGTAAGCGGCGTAGGTGATCGCGTACGCGCTGAGCACCCAGCTCAGGTTCGACCGCGAGGCCTTGCCGGCCTGGAAGGCGACGCAACGCTGGGCGGCGCGGAGGAGTTCAAAAGCATGGGTTGCCCTCCACCACGCCAGGCGTGCACGCGGCCTGTCCGGTGAGCTCAGCACCGTTGTTTACTGAACAGTCCGAAACCTAGATGGTTCTGTACTGGGTTGTCAAATATGGTGGGTCGGCTTTACCTTCTATGTATGGCGAGACCACGAAGCTTCGACCGCGATCACGTCCTGCATGCCGCGGAGCGGCAGTTCCGCGCTTCGGGCTACAACGGCACGAGCGTCGACGACATCAGCGCCGCCACCGGCCTGGGCCGTGGCAGCCTCTATGCCGCGTTCGACGGCAAGCACGGTGTGCTGATGGAGGCGATGGGCGGCTACTTCGCCCGGCTGGCGCAGGGTCCGCGGAACGCGCTCGCGGGACCGGACGAGGGCGCCTTGGAGCGACTGCACCGGTACTTGCTCCGCGCCGTCCACGGGGTGCCGCTCGCCGCCGACGTGGCCCCCGCGTCCGACCGGGCGGGGGCGGCCTGCTTCGCCGCCAAGATGGCCCTGGAGGTCGGCGCCTCCGACCCCGAGGTCAAACGACTGGCCGGCGAGTGCTTCTCGGTGGTCCGGACGGCGGTGGCCGAGTGTGTGCGAGCGGCGCAGCGCAACGGCGACATCGACCCCGACGCGGACCCCGACGACCTCGCGTACCTTCTGCTGACCATCGTCCGCGGGAGCGATGTCGTCGGCGCGTACGGCCACAGCCCCGACCGCCTCACCTCGATCGCGGAGAGCGCGTTCGCCCTGCTGCCCCGCCCGCGCCACGACTGACAAGGGCACCCAACCTCGTCGCCCAAGCGTCTGACGCGGTCGGCCCACTTCGACGCCGCGGAGGCGCGGCCCGAAGGTTTACGCGACGCCGGGTGGTGGTGAAGAGCTGCGCCCGCATCCAGTCGAGTTGCTCCACCACATGCGCGGTGTCGCCGGGCTTGAACTGCACGGTCAGTCGCCGAACGCCTCGCCGCCGGCGGACGGCGGCACTTCGGTCGCCGCTCCGCCGACTCGGACCGCGTGTGCCCGAGTCGGCGACCGGTCCGATCGTCGCCGTCCTGCGTGGCGTCAGCCTGACGTCATGCTCACCCACGTGGCGAACGTCTCCGTCCCCGGGACCACAACCAGGCACAGGCGGCCACCCGGCTGACGCGCAGGATCCACGGAGCCGACAACTGCATGTCCGTGGAGTTGAGCGACGGCATGGACGACCTGTTCACGAACGGCTTCGAACGCATCGTCATACCCGGGCGCAGGGCACTTTCCGCACGTCGAACAGCCCAAGCCGGTCGCCGACCACATCGTGGGCTTCCTGAACGGCTGGCCCCCTCCCACCACCCAGAACTCGAAGGGTTGACCGAACCATGACTGACAAGGAACGGCAGGAGGCCATGGCTGTGACGGCTCCTTTCGTGGAAAAGCACCGCGGCACCGAGGCCATGCTGGCCCTCCTCGACGCGATGGACCAGATGCCGAGCGCCATCCTGCTGCGGGCCCGCTCCTACGAGCTGCTGTCTCTCGTCCCGGGCTCGTCTGTCGTGGACATCGGCTGCGGTGCCGGCCGGGCCGTCGCCGAGCTGGCCGAGCGTGGTGTCCACGCGGTGGGCGTGGATCCCGATCCGTGGATGCTGGCCGAGGCCCGGAAACGGTGGTCGGCGGCCGAGTTCCGGGAGGCGGGGGCGGAGGATCTGCCGTTCGCCGACGGACGTGTGCGCGGCTACCGTGCCGACAAGGTCTTCCACGCACTTCAGGAGCCGTGGCGCGCGGTGGCGGAAGCGCGGCGCGTCCTCTGCCCGGGCGGCAGGATCGTCCTGGTCGGGCAGGACTGGGACGCCATCATGGTCGACTCTGATGACGCGGCGCTCACCCGCACGATCGTGCACGCCCGCGCCGACCTCCTGGGCACGCCCCGCGCCGCCCGCCAGTACCGCAACCTGCTCCTGGACGGCGGCTTCGACGACGTCACCATCGAGGTGCACACCAGCGTGTTCACCGATCCCGCGATGCTGTCGCTGCTCACCGGGCTCGCCGAGTCGGCCTGCACGAGCGGTGCCGTCGGCCGTGACCAGGCCGATGAGTGGCTCGCCGAACAGCACCGACGCGCCGAGGCCGACCGCTTCCTCATCGCCATTCCGTTCTTCGTGGCTGCCGCCTCCGCCTAGAGAGCAGATGGCGCACGGGCTGCGGGGATCCGCGTGACCGGGGAACGGTGACCACGCCTGTCAGGCACGCGTGGTCGATGTGGGTTTCCTTGGCCGGCTGGGGGTGGCCCCCTTCCGTGCGAGATGCCCGGTCATGAGGGTGATGACGGCCCAATGATCAGGGTCTCAGTACTGGATGCCGTTCGTAGTCCCGGGCATGGCAGCATGCGTGCATCATCCACGCGAGCGACCTCTCGACGACCCACCGGCGAGGCAGCACGACGAAGCCAGAGGCGTCTTTGGGGCGGCTGACCGGCTTGCCGGTCAGGTTGAGGTGCTGTTTAGCTGCCCTGCCTCGCCACCGCGTTGTGCGCTCTGAACCCGCCCAGGGGCCGCTGCGGCTGCACCGCCTCGACCGCAAGACCGGGATCGTGTGCAGCCGGTGCGGCACCCGCAGCCAGACCACGGTGGTCGCCACAGTCGCGGGCCCAGACGACCTCGTTCTCCCGCTCGTATTCGAGGAACTCCACTCACGCAGCAGCGGCCGCGATGTCCAGACTTTTCATCCGCGCACTCTCGGCCCTCCTCTTGGCGAGCAGCCGGCCGACGATCGGCAGCCGGGCGAGGTGGATCATCACGGACCGAAGCAGCAACTCGGCGCGGGTGCCTGGGGTGAAGAAACTGCGCTGGCTCACACCGCTGCCGAGGTGGTGTTCGATGAACGGGCGCAGGTGGTCCTCCCAGTCCTGCAGCGCTCGTGGCACGTCGTGCGGGTGGCGTTCCAGCATGGTGCCGAGCAGGTCCGCCCCGGCCAGGCCGGTGGATGCCCCCATGGCGGAGTAAACGGTCAGGCACCACGCGGCGTCGCCGACGAGCACGACTCGGCCGCGGTGCCAGTGGTCGAGGTGCACCTGCTCGGCGGAGTCGAACAGGTGGTCCGGGGCCTTCTCGAACTGGTCGAGCAGCCAACCGAGCGTGGAGCCGGTGGGCTCGGGGCCGTAGGCGGCGCGCAGCGAGTCGATGGCCGGCCGGGTGAACTCGGCGTCCACGTCGTCGGTGCGGTAGGAGAACAACACCGACGGCGTAAGGTCGGCGAACGGGAACACCCACACCGATCGGCCTGCCTCGGTCATGCTCAGCCCGTCCTGTGGGCGGTAGCCGGGTACCGGCTCGGGCAGTCTGTACACGGCGATCATGTAGTTCAGCCGACGGATCGGGCTCTGCTCGGGCTCGAACGCAAGCCGGCGCACCGTCGAGCGCAGTCCGTCTGCCCCGACCACCAGGTCGAACCGTTCGACGGTCGTCGTCTCCGTCGTCAGGTCGCGGATCTCGACGTCCACCCCGTCGAGGTACTGGTCCAGTGCGATCGGCACGGTCGAGTACCGGATCTCGACCTCGTCGGGCAGGGCTGCGAAGGCCGCTTCTTCGACGTCGCCCCGCACCACCATTCGAGACCCGCCGAACACATCGGCGTAGCCCACACCGCGGCGGCGCCGGCCCGTACGGTCGACGTCGTAGCTCACGCTTTCCGGAGCGAAGCGATTCGGCACCGCATCGGCGAAGCCCAGCCGTTCGGCGGCGGCGAGCCCGGTCCCGAACAGGGCGATGAAGTATCCGCCGCGGCGCCGCTCGGGGGCCTTCTCCAGCACCACCACGTCCCAGCCCGCACGATGCAGTCGCAGCGCGGAGGCTATCCCGCTGATCCCGAGGCCGACCACCAGGGCCCGCTGTCGCGATGTCGTGTTCTTGTCCATGGGATTGCGCTCCGACATTGTCGTGTCCTCCATCTGGTTTGGGGTGGGTCGGCAGTTCAGGAAGCCGAGGATGTGAAGTCGTCGAGGCGGGCGAGGAAGTCGAGGAGTGCGGCGTTGACCTCGGCGGGACGCGCCTGCCTGCCTGCCTGCTGGGCGTGGCTGAACCCGTCTGGAACCTGGTCAGCTTTCAGACGGGAAAACGGATCGGTTTCCTCACCGATGAAGGTGAGGCGAGGGTGATGAGCTGAGATCTCAGAGCTTCAAGATCACCCTGTGGCCCATTGTGTCCTGCGCGCGGGCGTCGTCTGCAGGAACAGCTCGAGCAGTGCCAGCAGAGTCTCGGGCGCGTCCTCGGTCGGGAAGTGGCCGGCGCCCGGAATCTCGACCACGGGCGCGTCGGGGTAGGCCAGCCTGAACGACGGGATCACGTACTCGGGAAGCAGTGCGGTGTCCCGCATCCCGACCGCCAGCATCGCCGGCACGGCGCGCAGCGCGGCGACGGCTTCCATGGGCGGTGGGCCGGGCTGAGGGCCCTGCGGGCCCTCCAGGACCTGCCGGGGGAAGGCGATGGCACCGCGGGACTCCGCCGGGGTCGGGAAGGGGCTGGAGTAGGCGCGGATCCAGGTCGGCGTGGCGATCTCAGGCCGGGCGACATGCTGCAGGTCGATCATCAGGTGGGCGATGGTGTGACCCGCGTTGCCGAGGATCTGCTCGAACGAACCGTCCGAGAGCGCCGAGTGGGCCCACTGGAACCACCGGCTCTCGGCGCCGTTGGCCTTCATGAGAGGGGCGATGTCGTCTGCGAGGGGCAGCACGGTGTTCGTGGCGAAGATCCGGGAGATCCGGTCGGGGTGACGCAGCGCGAACCCGGTGCCGATGGGGCCGCCCCAGTCCCGGAGCACCAGGGTGATGTCCGTGAGGTCGAGCGTGTCGACGAGCAGCGATTCGAGATTGAGGATGTGTTCGCTCGCGTCGTACGTGCGGTCCTGCGGTGTCTCGCTCTTGCCGAAACCCATGTGGTCGGGAACGACCACGCGATGGTGACGCGACAGCGGCCCGATCAAGTGGCGCCACTCGTAGCCCCACGTGGGCTCACCATGCAGCATGACGATCGTCTGACCGAGCTCTTCGGGGCCCTCGTCGACGTAATGCTGACGGAAGCCGGCCGCCTCGGTGAAGGGGGCAGGATACGGCCACGTGCCGTCGAACGTCTCTTCAGCGGCAATCACTGGATCTCGCGCCTTCCTTGCGGTGTTGTCCGTACGGACCGCGGTCATGCGGTCCTCTGGGGTGGTGGGTTCGAAGCAGCGTTCACCGGTCGGCTCGCTCCAGTGCTGAGCTGCGCGCTGCAGGCGTGTACGCGGCCTGTCCGGGGCGCCCAGTGCCGTTGTTTACTGAACAGTCCGAAACCTAGATGGTTCTGTACTGAGTTGTCAACAACGGTGGGTCGGCTTGCCCTTCTATGTATGGCGAGACCACGACATCAGCGCCGTCACCGGCCTGGGCCGTGGCAGCCTCCATGCCGCGTTCGACGGCAAGCACGGTGTGCTGATGGAGGCGATGGGCGGGTATTTCCCTGCCTCCGACCGGGCGGGGGCGGCCTGCTTCGCCGCCAAGATGGCCCTGGAGGTCGGCGCTTCCGATCCCGAGGTCAAACGCCTGGCCGGCGAGTGCTCTCGGTGGTCCGGACGGCGGTGGCCGAGTGTGTGCGTGCGGCGCAGCGCAACGGCGACATCGACCGCGACGCGGAT
This sequence comes from Streptomyces sp. MB09-02B, assembly GCF_033794485.1. NCBI lineage: Bacteria > Bacillati > Actinomycetota > Actinomycetes > Kitasatosporales > Streptomycetaceae > Streptomyces > Streptomyces sp. MB09-02B. Next base: position 9,041 of record NZ_JARGEE010000065.1, on the reverse strand, counting down.
CCGGACGACCTCGCGTACCTTCTGCTGACCATCGTCCGCGGGAGCGATGTCGTCGGCGCGTACGGCCACAGCCCCGACCGCCTCACCTCGATCGCGGAGAGCGCGTTCGCCCTGCTGCCCCGCCCACGCCACGACTGAGAAGGACACGGCCGGCCTCGTCGCACAGGCGTCTGACGCGGCCGGCCCACTTCGACAGCGCGGAGACACGGCCCGAAGGTTTACGCGCTGCCGTGACCTCGTGTGTTGGCGCGTGCTGTGGTGTTCCGGGGGGTATGCGGGGTGGGCACTGCTGGGCGCTTACTCCTGGGCTGTGTCGGGGTCGGTGGCGGTGAGGGGGAGCAGCACCTGGAAGCGGGTGTCGCCGGGTACGGACTCGACTTTCAGGTCACCGTGGTGCTTGTTGACGACGATCCGCCAGGAGATGTCGAGCCCCAGCCCCGTGCCCTCGCCCACCGGCTTGGTGGTGAAGAACGGGTCGAAGATCCGGCCGCGGATCTCGGCCGGCACTCCCGGGCCCGTGTCGCGGAACTCCACCAGCAGCCGGTCGTGCACCAGAGCGGTGCGTACGGTCAACGTCCCTTCGCCGCCCGCGCTCTTGATGGCGGAGACCGCGTTGTCGATCAGGTTGGTCCACACCTGGTTCAGCTCGGCCGGGTAGGCCGGAATCCTCGGCACCGAACGGTCGTACTCCTTCACGACCTTGACCTGTGGACCGATCTTGCCCGACAGCATCAGCAGCGTGCTGTCCAGGAGTTCGTGCACATCGGCGACCTGGTAGGGCGCGCGGTCCAGTTGCGAGTACTGCTTGGCGGCGTCGACGAGGTGCGAGATACGGGTGGCGGAGTCCTCGATCTCGGACATCAACAGCTCGGTCTCGACCGTGTAGGTGAGCCACCCGATGGCACTCTGCAGGATCTCCTCCTGGTCGCATGCAGCCGCGATCTGCTCCAGCCAGTCGACGTCGAGACCGCCCTGCACGAAGGTCGGCGCGATCTGCCAGCCGTTCTGGACGCCGTGCTCGTCGAGCCAGTCGGCGAGTTCGTCCTCCCGGTCGGACGCTTCGAGCGGGCTCAGTGCCGGCGCCTTGGAGACCCGCTCGGCCGTACGCTCCTGGAGGTCGACCAGGGCCTTCAGGGCGTCGCGGTGGTAGGGGCCCGAGGCGATGACGCCGAGCTTGTTGCGCATGTGCGCGACCCGGTCCCTGAGCGACGACGTGGCCCGTACGGCGGCCGCGGCCGGGTTGTTGAGCTCATGGGTGAGACCCGCGGACAACGAGCCCAGCGCCAGCAGCCGTTCGCGCTGCCCGACGGCCCGCTGAAAGGTCTGCGAACCGAGGAAGAGCCCCTCCAGGAGATGGACCGCCATCGGAAACCACTCGTGCATGAAGTTCGAGAACGATTCGGCGGGCAGGACGAAGAACCGCGTCGGCTCCGACACCCGCAGCGAGTTGATGTACCGCTGCGGTTTCCCGTCCTCGACGAACGCCATCACGGCCCCCGCGTACACCCCTGGCTGGGACGTGCGGCTCACCTCGATGTCGTCGCTGCCCACCCGGCGCGACATGACGACCGTGCCCTCGATCATCACGTAGAAGCAGGTCGCCGGGTCACCTTCGGCGAACACCGGCCCGGAGTCGAACAGTTCGACCCGTCCCTCGCTGCACAGCCTGCCGAGCTGCTCGGAGTTCAGCTTCTCGAAGAGGAACAGCGAGCTGATCTCCCCCGCGCTGCACGGCAGCACCCGCCCGCTCACGACTGCTCCAGGTACCGGTGTACGAGCATCACGGCCATGGCTCCCTCTCCGACGGCGGACGCGACCCGCTTCGCGGACTCCGCGCGCGCGTCCCCGGCGACGAACACGCCGGGGATGTTGGTCTCCAGGTGGTACGGCGGCCGGTCCAGCTCCCAGCCCGCCGGTGGTCGCCCGTCGGCGGTCAGATCGGGCCCGGCGAGGATGAACCCGCCCTCGTCCCGCAGCACCGTACCCGCCAGCCAGTCGGTCAGCGGGGCCGCGCCGATGAACACGAACAGCCACTGCGCGTCGACCAGTTCGGTCTGCCCGCTCGTCGTGTCGCGCAACGTCAGCTGTTCCAGTTGGTTTTCGCCGTGCGCGGCCTCGACGACCGTGTGGGCCCGTACAAAGATGTTCGGCGACTCGGCGATCTGCTGGATCAGGTAGTGCGACATCGACGCGGTGAGGTCCGCTCCGCGCACCAGCAGGGTGACCGACTTGGCGCCCCTGGACAGGTACATCGCCGCCTGCCCGGCCGAGTTGGCGCCGCCGACGATGTACACGTCGTGGCCCTGGCAGGCGGCGGCCTCGGTGAGCGCGGACCCGTAGAACACCCCACGGCCCGACAACTCGTCGGCGCCCGGCGCCTGAAGCTTCCGGTACGACACACCGGTCGCCAGGATCACGCTGTGCGCCGCGATCTGCGACCCGTCCGCGAACCGTACGAGCCGCGCCGCCCCGCTGCTCTCCAGACCGGTCACCTCTCGCGCGGAGAGGATCTCGGCGCCGAACTTGGTGGCCTGGCGTCGCGCCCGGTCGGTGAGCTGGGCGCCGGACACCCCGTCCGGGAAGCCCAGGTAGTTCTCGATCCGTGAACTCTGCCCGGCCTGCCCGCCGGTCGCCGACCGCTCCACGAGCACCGTCCGCAGGCCCTCCGAGGCCCCGTACACGGCAGCGCCAAGACCGGCAGGCCCGCCGCCGATGACGACCAGGTCGTAGAAGTCGGCCGTGGGCGTCGTCGACAGCCCCACGTGCGCGGCCAGTTCGGGCACCTCCGGCTCGACGAGCGCCGTACCGTCCGCCGTGATCACCACCGGCAGCCGCTGCCCGTCCTCGCCGGCAGCGGCCAGCAACCGCTGCCCCTCGGGCTCCTCGGTGGAGTACCAGCGGTACGGCACCTGGTTGCGGGCCAGGAACTCCCGTACGTCCGACGAGCGGGCCGACCACCGGTGACCGACGACCTTGGTGCTCGGCACCGGCCGGAAGTCACTGCACCGCCACGCCTCCAGCAGGTCGTCGAGCACCGGGTAGAGCTTCTCCTCGGGCGGGTCCCAGGGCTTGAGGAGGTAGTGGTCGAGGTCGACGACGTTGATCGCGTCGATCGCCGCGTTCGTGTCCGCGTACGCGGTCAGCAGCACGCGCCGGGCGCCCGGGTAGATGTCCAGGGCCTGTTCGAGGAACTCGATGCCGTTCATCTGGGGCATCCGGTAGTCGGCCAGGATCACCGCGACCAGATCACCGCGCAGCTTCAGCTCCCGCAGCGCCTCCAGCGCGGACTCACCGGACTCCGCGCGCACGATCCGGTACGACTGGCCGTAGCGCCGTCGCAGGTCACGGGCGACGGCCCGGGACACCCCGGGATCGTCGTCCACGGTCATGATGACGGTCCGCGCAGCGTCCGCGGCCTGTGCCATACGAACTCCTACCCCGAGTGATCGGATCACCGTTCGGCGCCGGCTCGGTGCCGGCGTCGCCTTTCAGTCATCGTATGTTCGATCGCCCCTGCTTCGCTCCGGTCAGTTCCGCCGCGAACCGAGCGCGCAGAACTCGTCCTCGCCGCGAGGGTCGAGTGATCCGCTCGATGAGGGCGATATCGCGGGCGGTGGCCACCCGGCCGCTTCCCGGCAGTTGAAAGAGCCCCATGTACCAACTCCGGCGTAGCTGAGCGGGGCGCGGCCGGCTCAGGAACGTGAGGGGGTGGGGGACTGCGAGCTGACCGCGCGTTCGATCCGCTCCGGCGTGGTGACGCAGGCATCGTAGGTGATCATGGCGCCCCAGTCGTGGCCGACCAACTCCACGGCTCGCCCGGGAGACCGTCGGTCGATCAGCGCGAGCACGTCGCCGGTGAGGGATGCGAAGTCGAACGGCCCCGCGGTCGGGGACGGGGCGTAACCGCGAAGCCAGGGTGCGACGATGTGACGTCCGCGGCGGCGAGCTCGGCCAGGAAGGGCTTCGCGGTCGGCGGATGGTCCGGGAAGCCGTGCAGGACGAGCGTCGGTCGACCATCGGGATCCCCACCCCGCAGCGCGTGAAAGGTGCCGTGTGGCAGGTCGAAGGTGACGTGCTCGAACTCCATGTGTGTCAGCCTTCAGCGGTCGGACGGCAGATGCTGATGTCGGCTTCGTGGTCTGTGGTTCTGGTCATGTGCTTCTCCTCGGGCGCCGGGGTCCTGCGGGGTCAGCCGGCCAGTCGATTGAGCTTGCGGATTTCTCTGTCGAAGGCGCGCGAGGGCACGATCCGGCGCAGGAGGCTGACGCGTTTGGCCATCGGGCCGGCGGTGTACCGGAGCTTGGGCTTGGAATCGGTGGCGGCCGCGACGATCACTTTCGCGACAATGTCCGGGTGGTCGGCGTTGCGCACGGCCGTGGCCAGCACGTCCCGGGATACCTCCCGCTGTGCGGCGTAGATCGGCAGGGGTGAGTCGGGTGCCATGCTGCTCGCCTCGAAACTTGTGCTCGTGTAGGCCGGCTCGACCAGCAGCATCCGGACGCCGTGCTCGCGAAGCTCGTGGTCGACGGACTCGGCGTAACCCTCGACCGCATGCTTGGTGGCGGCGTAGACGGCCATGTAGGGGGCCGGGATCAGACCGAGTACCGAGGAGACGTTGACCACGCGGCCACGGCCCTGGGCGCGCATGTGGGGCATCACTGCGTTGGTCATCCGCATCACGCCGAAGACGTTGATGTCGAAGACCTCCTTGGCCTGGTCGATCGAGCTCTCCTCGCCGGCGCCGACCGCGCCCACGCCCGCGTTGTTGACCAGGACGTCGATCCGGCCGAAGCGATCGATCACCTCCCCGACCAGGGAGCCGACCGACTCGTCGCTGGCCACGTCGAGATCGAGGTATGTCACCCCGGCGAGCGGCTCGGCGTTCGCCGCGTTGCGGCTCGTGCCGACCACCGCGAAGCCGGCGCCCACGAGGGCGCGCGCCGCCGCCCGCCCGATCCCGGAGGAGGCACCCGTCACGAGGGCCACTGGGGAAGCTGTCTGCATGGTGGTTCCTTCGGTTGTGGCCATGACTTTGTCGGGCGCTGTGTGGGGTCGCCTGTGCCCAGGTCGACACGGTCCGCACCGGTCCTGCACGCCGGGACCAAGCCTGTCCGGTGAGCTCAGGATGGTTATGTACTGAACAGTCAGGAATCTAAGCTGTTCTGTACTGGGTTGTCAAGAACGGTGGTCGGCTTTACCTTCTATGTATGGCGAGACCACGAAGCTTCGACCGCGATCACGTCCTGCATGCCGCGGAGCGGCAGTTCCGCGCTTCGGGCTACAACGGCACGAGCGTCGACGACATCAGCGCCGCCACCGGCCTGGGCCGTGGCAGCCTCTATGCCGCGTTCGACGGCAAGCACGGTGTGCTGATGGAGGCGATGGGCGGGTACTTCGCCCGGCTGGCGCAGGGTCCGCGGAACGCGCTCGCGGGACCGGACGAGGGCGCCTTGGAGCGACTGCACCGGTACTTGCTCCGCGCCGTCCACGGGGTGCCGCTCGCCGCCGACGTGGCCCCCGCGTCCGACCGGGCGGGGGCGGCCTGCTTCGCCGCCAAGATGGCCCTGGAGGTCGGCGCTTCCGACCCCGAGGTCAAACGCCTGGCCGGCGAGTGCTTCTCCGTGGTCCGGACGGCGGTGGCCGAGTGTGTGCGAGCGGCGCAGCGCAACGGCGACATCGACCCCGACGCGGACCCCGACGACCTCGCGTACCTCCTGCTGACCATCGTCCGCGGGAGCGATGTCGTCGGCGCGTACGGCCACAGCCCCGACCGCCTCACCTCGATCGCGGAGAGCGCGTTCGCCCTGCTGCCCCGCCCACGCCACCACTGAGGTTTCGGCCTCCTGGCCGGCGGTGGCTTCGCCCGCTACCCCGGTACGGGAGAGCCGCACGCCACCGCTGTGCCCAGTCGGTGCGCGGTCTCGTCGTCCGCGACGGGGCGGCCGGGTCGTGGGGCAGGGCTTCTCTGCAGTTCTGGGGAAGCGCGCCATGACCTCCTGGGCCTGGGCGTCCGATGCCAGGGCCGTCGACTGGTGGCGCTGGACGCCGGTGCGGCTGCATCCGGGATGCAGGGCGTGGGCGGCGACGCCGTCGCGGTGATGTCGACGGCGGCCTTCCGACCGGTGTCGAGGTCGCGCGTACGAACTCCGCACGCCACCGGCAGCGTGAAGCCAAGCGGCCCGAGTGGTGCTCATCCCCGGCGCCGTCCGGATTTTCGGGGCGGGAAACCCGCGCGTGGCTCGACGGTCGCGTCCCGGTCAGACGGTGGTCACCGGGACCGTTCCGTTCAGCAAGCGCACATCCGGGCTCCCGCCACCGGTCACGCGAAGGCCAGACGGCGTCGGAAGAACAGGTACGCGCAGGCCGTACCCGACCGGCCTGTCCTTCCGCTCAGGCCGAACCGGCCCGTGACCTGGAGTGAGCCATGACCGCCGTATCCGCTCTGGACACCCCTGCCCTGCCGTCCCCTTCTGCGGTCCCTACCCCCTACACCGTCACCCTCGCCCGTGACGAAGCCGATGTGCGGGCCGCCCAGCGGCTGCGGCACGACGTGTTCGCCGGGGAGCTGGGCGCCCTGCTGACCGGTCCCCAGCCGGGCCTCGACGTCGACTCCTTCGACGCGTACTGCGACCACCTCCTCGTCCGGGAGACACTGACCGGGCAGGTGGTGGGAACGTACCGGCTGCTGCCGCCCGAGCGGGCCGCCGTCGCCGGACGGCTGTACTCCGAGGGCGAGTTCGACCTCGGGCGGCTCGACGCCATCCGGCCCGGACTGGTGGAGGTCGGCCGGTCCTGCGTCCACCCCGACCACCGCGACGGCGCGGTCATCGGCCTCATCTGGGCCGGCATCGCCCGCTACATGCTCGACCGGGGCCACGAGTGGCTCGCCGGGTGCTGCTCCATCCCCCTCGCCGACGGCGGCACGCTCGCCTCCGCCACCTGGGACCGGGTGCGCGACAAGCACCTGGCGCCCGAGGCGTACCGGGTACGTCCGCTGCTGCCCTGGATCCCGAAGGGCGAGACCCCCGCGGCCCGCACGGAGCTGCCGCCGCTGCTGCGCGGCTATCTGCGGCTCGGCGCCTGGGTCTGCGGCGAGCCCGCGCACGACCCGGACTTCGGGGTCGCCGACCTGTACGTACTGCTGTCGATGCGCCGGGTCAACGCCCGCTACCTGCGCCACTTCCTCTCCCTCGTACCGGCGGCGTGACCCGATGAGCGTCTGGCTGCCGAGCGCACCCTGCAGCCCGCAGGCCTGTGTGGAGAGCGGGGCGTCGATCGCCGCCGCGCCCCGGGCCGTCGCCCGGTTCGCGGCGGTCGTGGCCCTGGTCCTCGTCGGAGTGCTGGTGAGCGCCGTCGGACTGCGTGCTCCGGCCGGGGTCGTGCGCCTGTGGTGCCGGGCGGTCGTACGGGCGTCCGGCGTCCGGGTACGGATCTCCGGCAGCGCCCCGCCCGACGGCGGGCTGCTGCTCGTCGCCAACCACGTCTCCTGGCTGGACATACCGCTGCTCGGCGCGGTGCGTCCGGCGCGGATGCTCGCCAAGGCGGACATACGGCGGTGGCCCGTGGTGGGCGCTCTCGTGGCGCGGAGCGGAGTGCTGTTCATCGAGCGGGACCGGATCCGGGCGTTGCCGGACACGGTCACCCGCATCGCCGATTCCCTGCGCGGCGGGGCGGCCGTCGTCGCCTTCCCCGAGGGGAGCACCTGGTGCGGCCGGGCGCAGGGCCGCTTCCGGCGGGCCGTGTTCCAGGCCGCGCTCGACGCCGACGTGCCCGTGCAGCCGGTCCGCGTCCGCTACCGGCTCGTCCAGGGCGGGGCGAGCACCACGCCCGCCTACGTCGGGGACGACGCGCTGCTCGCCTCCGTGTGGCGGGTGGTGACGGCACGCGGCGTCGTCGCCGAGGTGGACGTACGGCCCGTCATCGGCCCGGCCGACCACCTAGACCGGCGGGCGCTCGCGGCTGCCGCGCAGACGGCGGTGATCGACGTGGCGGCCATGGTCGAACACGCGCCCGAAGCGGTGGATGGGTGCCGACCGGCTCAGCCGAGCCCCGCGATCCGGGCGAGCCTCGTGTAGGAGTCCAGCAGCGCCTCACGGTCGTACGTGCTGGTCGTGACCAGGACCTCCTGGGCGTCCGTCTCCTTGATCAGCGACTCCAGTTCGTACGCCACCTGCTCCTCGGTGCCGTACATCTGGCCGGCCAGCCCGGCCTCGTAGAAGCCGCGCTCCCTGGCCGTCATCGTCCGCCGCTCGACCTCCTCCGCCGGGGCGAGCGGCGGGAACGTGCCGTGGGTGCGGGAGTGCGCCATGGCCCAGGCCTCGGGGAGCAGGATCCGGCGCGCCTCCTCCGGGGTGCCGGCGACGGCGATCGTGCCGGAGACGACGACGTACGGCTCCTCGGCCCACGCGGACGGACGGAAGCCCGCGCGGTAGCGGTCGATGCCGCGCCGCATCCGCTCGCGGTCGCGGAAGTCGCCGATCACCATCGGCAGGCCGGCCCGTGCGGCGATGTCGGCGCCCTCGCCCATCGCGAGCACGAACGGGGGGACGGTCAGGCCCTCCGACGGGCGGGCGTGCACGCCGGTCGGGGAGGTGCCCCGGAACCAGGAGAGCAGCTCGTCCAACTGGCCCGCGAAGTCGTCGGCATCGTCCTTGTCCCGGCCCAGGGCCCGGCGTACGCCGTCCGTGAAGCCGACGGAACGGCCGAGGCCCATGTCGATCCGGCCCGGGAACAGGGACTCCAGGACGCCGAACTGCTCTGCGACGATCAGGGGGCGGTGGTTGGGGAGCATGACCCCTCCGGTGCCCACGCGGATCGTGCGGGTGGCGGCGGCGACGGCGGCGGCCAGGACGGTCGGGGCGGAGCCGGCCACGCCGGGTACGCCGTGGTGTTCCGACACCCAGAAGCGGTGGAATCCGAGCCGTTCCACGTCCTGGGCGAGCTGGACGGTGTCCCGTAGGGCTTCGGGGGCGGGGTGGTGCTCGCGGGTGCGGGAGCGGTCGAGGACGGAGAAGCGCATGTGGGGTTCAACGTTTTGGGGG
>NZ_JARGEE010000659.1:0-3305 GCF_033794485.1 Streptomyces sp. MB09-02B | reverse complement strand
TCACCCACCGGGCCGTCGTCGTCGGCGCGGACCGTACGGACCTGCCGGCGGCGCTCGACGCGCTCGCCCATGGCACTCCCGACGCCCGCGTGGTGCGCGGCACGGCCGCCGGCGCCGGGCGCCTGGCCTTCCTCTTCACCGGCCAGGGCGCCCAACGCGTCGGCATGGGCCGCGAACTGCATGCCGCCCACCCGGTGTTCGCCGAGGCCTTCGACGCCGTGTGCGCCCGGATCGACCCTCGTCTGGACCGGCCGATCGCCGAGGCCCTCGCCTCCGAGGAACTGCTCGGACGGACCGCCTACGCCCAGACCGCCCTGTTCGCCTTCGAGGTCGCCCTCTTCCGGCTCCTCGAACACTGGGGTCTGACCCCCGACCACCTGCTCGGCCACTCCATCGGCGAACTGGCCGCCGCGCACGCCGCCGACGTGCTCTCCCTCGACGACGCCTGCACCCTGGTGGCGGCCCGAGCCACCCTCATGGAGAGCCTCCCCGAGGGCGGCGCCATGCTCGCCGTAGAGATCGCCGAGGCCGACGTGCCCGCCCTCCTCGACGCCGTGGGCGCCACCGACCGGCTCGCCGTTGCGGCCGTCAACGGCCCCCGCGCCACCGTGCTGTCGGGCCCGGCCGACGCCGTCGACGCCACGGCGGCCCTGTGCGCCGAACGCGGGCTGCGGACCCGCCGCCTGAAGGTCAGCCACGCCTTCCACTCCCCGCTGACCGACCCCATGCTGGACCGCTTCCGCGCCGTCGCCGAAGGGCTCACCTTCCACGCGCCGCGCATCCCGGTCGTCTCCGACGTCACCGGCCTCCCGGCCACCGAGGAGCAGCTCCGCTCACCCGACTACTGGGTACGGCACGTCCGCGAGGCCGTCCGTTTCCACGACGGTGTCCGAACGCTCGGCGAACTCGGCACCGCCGCCTGCCTGGAGATCGGCCCGGGCGGCGCCCTGAGCGTGCTGGGCCGCGAGTGCCTGCCCGACCACGGCCCCGCCTTCGTCCCCTCCCTCCCGCACGGCCACCACGAACCCACCGCCCTGCTGACCGCCCTCGGGGACCTGCACGTCCGAGGCGTCACCGTCGACTGGACGGCCGTCCTCGCAGCCCACGGAACCCCGGGCGAAGACGCTCCCGAGGGCATCCACACCGAGCTGCTGCCGACCTACCCCTTCCAGCGCACCCGCTTCTGGCTCCCGGCCACCGCCGGCACCGGTGCCCCCCTGCTGGCCACCCCGCCGCCCGTCGGCACGGCGCCCGAAACCCCCGCGCCGGACCGCGCCTTCGACGTGGACCTGGTCCGGGCCGTCGCCGCCGCCGTCCTCGGCCACCCCACCCTCGGCGCCGTCCCGCCGGACCGCCCCTTCAAGGATCTGGGCTTCGACTCGCTCTCCGCCGTACGGTTCCGCGACCGGCTCGCCGAGGAGACCGGGCTGCCGCTGCCCCCGACCCTGGTCTTCGACCATCCCACCCCGGAAGCGGTCGTCGCCCACCTCAACGGCGAGCGCACCGGCCGGTCGGCCGCCGGCCGCAGGCGTGCGGTCCTGGACGAACCCCTCGCCGTCGTCGGCATGGCCTGTCGTTACCCCGGCGGCGTCACCACGCCCGAGGAGCTGTGGCACCTGGTCGCCGAGGGCCGGGACGCCGTCACCGCCTTCCCCCATGACCGTGCTTGGGACCCCGCCGCCCTCCGCCGGCTCGACGGCGGCACCCCCACCACCGGCGGGTTCCTCCACGACGCCGCCGAGTTCGACGCCGACTTCTTCGGCATCTCGCCGCGCGAGGCCCTCGCGATGGACCCGCAGCAGCGGCTGCTCCTGGAGACCTCCTGGGAGGCCCTCGAACGGACCGGCGTCGACCCGGTCTCCCTGCGCGGCAGCCGCACCGGCGTCTTCGCCGGCATCGCCGGGTCCGACTACGCCGAAGTCCTCACCGCCACCCCCGAGTCCGAGGGGCACGTCATGACCGGCACGGCGGGCAGCGTCGTCTCCGGCCGGGTGTCCTACGTCCTCGGTCTGGAGGGCCCGGCCGTCACCGTCGACACCGCCTGCTCCTCCTCCCTCGTCGCCCTGCACCTCGCGGGACAGGCCCTGCGGGCCGGGGAGTGCGACCTCGCCCTCGCGGGCGGTGTCACCGTCATGAACACCCTCGGCGGCTTCCTGGAGTTCGCCCGGCAGGGAGGTCTGGCCTCCGACGGCCGGTGCAAGGCGTTCGCGGAGTCGGCGGACGGCACCGGATGGGCCGAGGGCGCGGGCGTCCTCGTCCTGGAGCGACTGTCCGACGCCCGCCGCCACGGCCGCCGGGTGCTGGCCGTGGTGCGCGGCTCGGCCGTGAACCAGGACGGCGCGTCGAACGGCCTCACGGCGCCGAACGGCCCTTCCCAGCAACGGGTGATCCGGGACGCGCTGGCGAGCGCGGGACTCTCGCCGTCGGAGGTGGACGCGGTGGAGGCCCATGGCACGGGGACGCGACTGGGGGACCCCATCGAGGCGCAGGCCGTGCTGGCGACGTACGGACAGGAACGCGAACCCGAACGGCCGCTGTGGCTAGGCTCGTTGAAGTCCAACATCGGCCACAGCATGGCGGCGGCCGGTGTCGGCGGCGTGATCAAGACCGTGATGGCGCTGCGCGAGGGCGTCCTGCCGCGCACGCTGCACGTCGACGAACCGACCCGGCAGGTCGACTGGACCACCGACACCGTACGCCTTCTGACGGACGCCGTGCCCTGGCCGGAGACCGGACGCCCGCGCCGGGCGGGCGTCTCGTCGTTCGGGATGAGCGGCACCAACGCCCACGTCATCCTGGAACACACTCCCATCGAGCCCGTGCGCGCAGGCCAGAGCGGTGCGGACGGGCTCGCGGACGGGCTCGCCGGGGAGGACGGAGACAGGGACGTCGAGGAGGACGGCGTCAGGCCCCGCGTCCGCCCCTGGATCCTCTCCGCGCGCACCCCCGACGCCCTTCGCGCCCAGGCCGTCCGCCTCGCCGACCACCTCGACCGATCCGCCCCCGCCGACGCCACACCGGCCGCCGTCGGCAGCGCCCTGCTCGGCAGCCGCTCCCTCTTCGAGCACCGCGCCGTCGTCCTCGGCATCGACCGGGCCGAACTGCTGACCGGGGTACGAGCCCTGGCCGACGGCACAGCCACCGCCCCGAAGGTCATCACCGGCACGGCGGGTCCGACCGGGAGGGGCCCGGTGTTCGTGTTCCCGGGGCAGGGTTCGCAGTGGGCCGGTATGGCGGTGGAGTTGCTGGACACCTCGCCGGTGTTCGCGGAGCGGATGGCCGAGTGCGAGCGGGCGTTGTCGGCG
>NZ_JARGEE010000658.1:0-3325 GCF_033794485.1 Streptomyces sp. MB09-02B | reverse complement strand
CTCGTCGTGCAGTTCGCCGTGGGATACCTCCTCGACGTGGACGACAGCGGCCGCGCCCTCGTCCCCGGCCCCGGCCGCTGTCGTCCACGTCGAGGAGGTATCCCACGGCGAACTGCACGACGAGAGCCACGAACACCACCCAGTGGAGCGTCTTCGTGACGGTCCCGTAGCCGTGCGGGCCGTTGCGCAATGAGGAACACATGCGTCCAAGGTGCCCCATGGCCGGAACTCCTCGGCACGGCGACACGATGACGCGACCACACAGCCGAGTGGCTGAGACGCCGAGACGCGGTGGGGCGATACGGCCCCGCATCACTACGTCGCTACGTCGCTACGCCGCTACGCCGCTCGTCGTCACATCGCCACGACGGGAGCCGAAGCCGGTGTGCGGCCCCCGGTGTGCTGCGCGCGCACTGTCCGTCGGGTGGCTCCCGTCGTGGTCCTGGTCGCCGGTCAGAAGTCGTCCGGTGTGCTGACGCGGTCGCGGATCCAGACGCCCGCGGGCTTGAGCGAGGACGTGCCGGTCCACGGGCCGTTGCCGGCGCAGGTGCCCTGCTTGAAGACGGCGCCGCTGCGGTGGTCGTCGGAGAAGTTCCAGTTGACCCAGCTGATCTTCTTGGCCGCCAGGAGATCCAGATAGCGCTGCGACATGGCGAAGTCGTTCGCGCCCTCACCCGCGTAGTTCTGGGTGCCGAACTCGGTGACGAAGACGGGTATCCGGTCGGCCGCGCGGGCGAGGGTCCGCAGGTACTCGTCCCGGTGCGAGTACGCGTAGAAGTGGAAGGTGTACATGATGTTGGCCGCGTTCACCGGGTTGCCGACCACCTCGGACTCGTCCGCGCCCTCCGACACGCCGAGCGAGGACCAGGCGCGGGTGCCGACCAGGATCGGGGTGTCCGGGTCCTTGGCCCTGATGACGGGGATGAGCTGCTCGGCGTAGCTCTTGATGCGGGACCAGCTCACGCCACTGGGTTCGTTGGCGATCTCGTACAGCAGGTTGTTCTTGTCGCGGTGGCGCTGCGTGATCTCGGAGAAGAAGGTCTTGGCGCGGGCGAGGTTGTGATGGGGGTCGCCCGGGTCGAGCATGTGCCAGTCGACGATGACGTACATGCCGCGGGCCGTGGCCCGTTCGATGGCCGAGTGCACCAGATCGGTGAAGCGGCGCGGATCGGTCTCGTAGCCGTCCTCCTGGATGTACATGGAGGCGCGCAGGACGTCCGCCTTCCAGTCGGTGGCGAGAGCGTTGAGGGAGCCGTTGGTGACGCACTGGCTGTACCACTGCAGACCGTGCGTGCTCATCCCTCGGAGCTGGATCGTTTTTCCTTGCTGGTTGCAGAGCTTGGTGCCGCAGACCTTGAGCTGTCCGTTGGCCGCGACAGGCGTCGGGGCGGCGGGGGCGGACCGCGCGGTCGCGGGGGTGAGGACGAGGCCGAGGAGCAGCAGCGTGGCGAGGAGCGGAACGGATCGTGCCGATCTCATGGGGACTCCCGCTAACTGGTAGGAAACTTTCCTAACAGAAGGGAATTAGCAGTTGGTCCGGACCTTTACAAGAGGCGCGTGCGTACGGACCCGTCAGCCCTCGGGGGAGTCGAGGCCGTTCACCAGGCCGCGCAGGACGGGGCCGTACTCCGGGTGGGCGAGGGCGAAGGCCATCTGGGCGACCAGGTAGTCGGCCGGGTTGCCGGTGTCGTACCAGCGGCCCTTGATGACCTGCCCGTACACCGCGCGGGTCGCGGCATAGGCGTTGATGGCGTCGGTCAGGTAGACCTCGCCCGTGCGGTGCTCGTACCAGCGGCGGGTCTGCTCGCGCAGTTCGTCGATGATGCCGGGGGTGACGACATAGCCGCCGATGGCCGCGAACGCCGAGGGCGCGGCGGCGGGCTCGGGCTTCTCCACCAGACCGGTGATGCGCAGCTGCCCGTTGCCGAGGTCCTCCTTGACGATGGGCACGCCGTAGCGCTGGGACTCGGTGGGGTCCATCGGCAGGAGGGCGAGCACCGGGCAGCCTGTCTGCTCGTAGGCGCGGATCAGCTGCTGTGCGCGGGGCACTTCGGCCACGAAGACGTCGTCGGGCCAGAGCACCAGCACCGGCTCGTCGCCGAAGGCGCGGGCGGCGTTCAGCACCGGGGTGCCGTTGCCGTACGGGCCGTACTGGTCGAGATAGGTGATGTGGCCCTGGCGGGCCAGCTCCGCGACCTCCTCGACCGCGTCGGCGTAGGCCGTCTTGCCGTCCGCACGGAGCTGCTCGACGAGGGCGGGGTTGGGCCGGAAGTGGTCCTGGATGAGGCTCTTCCCGCCCGAGACGACGATGGTGATGTCGGTGATGCCGGAGTCCACGAGCTCACGCACGGTGTGCTCGACGACCGGCTTGTCGCCGACCGGCAGCATCTCCTTCGGAATCGCCTTGGTGAGCGGCAGCAGACGGGAACCGAGGCCGGCGGCGGGGATGACGGCCCTGCGAATCGTCGGGGACATCTCGTCTCTCTCGGTCGAGCGGCGCACCGGACCGGTTGGCACGGCGACCTGGGCCCACACCGTCCGGCGGCCCGTCGAAAGCCTACCCAGCCGGGCTCGCACCGTGCGCCGGGCCGGGTGCCCACGGCCGGCCCGCCGCTCCGCCCGCCGACCTCGGCGATCGTTTATTCGATTGCCGACGGTCCGTTCGGGCGTATAGGAAACTCGCATGCTGAGAGGTGCCAAGGTCGGGCTGAGGGCCCGGCACGAGGACGACATTCCGATTCTGCGGGCCGAGCTCTACAACGACGTGGTCAACGCCTCGCGGGCCGAGGGCGGGCCGTGGCGTCCTATGGGCCCCGCCTCGAAGGACTCGCGGCTCCTGGTGGACGACACGGCGCAGGACCGTGTCCCGTTCTCCGTGGTGGAGTCGGAGGGCGGGACGATGGTCGGTACCGCGACGCTCTGGGGCATCGACACCCACAACCGGACCGCGCACATCGGGCTGGGGCTGCTGCCCGCCTCCCGCGGCAAGGGCTACGGCACGGACGTCGTCGCGGTGCTGTGCCACTACGGCTTCGTCGTGCGCGGCCTGCACCGGCTGCAGATCGAGACGCTGACGGACAACGTCGCGATGCTGGGCGCCGCCGAGCGCAACGGCTTCGTCCGCGAGGGCGTGCTGCGCGCCAATGCCTGGGTGATGGGCGAGTACCTGGACGAGGTGGTGCTGGGTCTCCTCGCCCAGGAGTGGAAGCCGGACACGCCGGGCCGGTGACCGCCCGGGCGCGGGCCTAGCCGGACCGGCCCGGCCGATGCGCCCCGGCCGGCGGCTCGATGGTGACGGGGACGGGCCCGGGGGCCGGGGCGCATC
>NZ_JARGEE010000657.1:0-3331 GCF_033794485.1 Streptomyces sp. MB09-02B | reverse complement strand
GTGAGGGTGGGGCCGGTGGGGTTTTTCGAGTCGCGTATCCGGACAGTCAACTGTTTACGTTGGAACGCGACTTCGACGCAGTTCCCGCCCTCCGAGTCACTGTGACTCGACTTGAACCACTGCAGCTGGTCACTCATGGCGATCCACCATCCGCTCGATGAAACGGGCCGATTCAGCGGGACTGAGGGCCTGGGCGCGGATCATGCTAAGTCGCTCGGTCGCGCGGCTGACAACACCGGGATCGGCCGACAGTTCGCTGGCGAACGGACCTTCTGAGAACGCGAATCGCTCGTGGTCGTGAGTCTCCAACAACACCATCGGCCCCATGAGCCCTACGGAGATGGCCCGTTCGAACGGGAGCACTTGCAACGCCACGTTGCGCAGACGGGCTGCCTCCAACAGGCGGTCCAACTGCTCCGCGTCGACCTGCGTGCCGCGCAGGGCCGCCTCGTAGATGACGAAGCTCATGCTCACGGGAGGCCTTCGGTCGGTGAGGATGGCCTGTCGGTCCATCCGAGCCGCGACCCGCGCCTCCACCGTCTCCTCATCCAGCGCCGGGACGTGGTTCTCGATCAGCGCCCGCGCGTATCCCATCGTCTGCAACAGCCCGGGCACGTACGTGGTTTCGTACGACCAGAAGCTGATCGCCTCCCGTTCGCGCTCCATGAAGTCCTGAGCCCGCGCCGGGAACTTCTCCCGCTGCAAGTACTCCTTGGCTGCGCTCAGCAACCCCTGCGCCCCGCACAACTCGTCCGCCACATCCAGCACCCGCGGGGTCGGCATCCTTACCCCCTGCTCCATGGATTTGATCGTGTCCGGCGAGTAGTTCGCGGCCTCGGCCAACTGCTCGCGGCTCACGTTCGCCTTCGTGCGCCAGCGCTTCATCTGGTTGCCGCCGTACCGCCAGGCCACCGGCGAGGGGGAGTTGTACTGGGCTGACACCGCGCGCACCTCCGACCGATACACACCGTCGTGTATCACCTCAGTCGCTACCGAGCGTAGCCCGCGCATTGCCACCGTGTGACCATGACGAACGCAATTCACCGGCCTCCGTGGGTACCGGTGTCGGGACACCGGCTGCGCGTGATCGGCGTGCACTTCGACGCCGTGCGCATCGAGGGCGGGCGCGGGGAGCTGGTCGCGGACAGGCTGGTCGAGGTGACCGACGGGGACGCCGGGCCGGTCGTTCTCGAACAGGCCGGGTTCCGGTGGGTGTACTTCCTGCTGCGGCCGGGGACGGTGCACAGGCACGCGTGGCTGCCGGGCGTGCAGCGGTTCGGGTTGAACTCCGCGAACATGCGCAGGGTGACGTACGTCGGCATCCCCGCCCTCGACGGCAACACGTATCCGCTGCGCTGGTACTCCGAGCCGACGCCTCAAGCTCCGTACGTGGAACCGGAGTCACTGCTCGCCGCTGTGACGACGGCGTTCCGTGGGGTAACCGACAGCCATGAGCGAAGTGCTGCTGACTGAGACTTTCCGTAGTGCGTCGGGGGCCGTGCGGTGGGGCACGATCGGGGAGGCCGGGCAGGAACCGGTCGTACTCTGCCACGGCACCCCCTTCTCTTCCTACGTCTGGCGCGGCATCGCCCAGGCGCTGGCCGACACCGACCGTTACCAGGTGTTCGTGTGGGACATGCCCGGGTACGGCGAGTCGGACATGCACACCGGTCAGGACGTGTCCCTGGCCGCTCAGGGACGGGTCTTCGCCGACTTGCTGGCGCACTGGGGGCTGGACGAGCCCTTCGTGGTCGCGCACGACTTCGGCGGAGCGGTGTCCCTGAGGGCCCATCTGCTGCACGGGGCCCGCTACCGCGCGCTCGCTCTCGTCGACCCCGTCGCGCTCGCCCCGTGGGGTTCACCCTCCTTCCGGCTGCTCGGCCGGCACGCCGAGGTCTTCGAACAGCTGCCGCCCGCGCTGCACCGGGCCCTCGTGCGGGAGTACGTCAGCTCCGCCAGCGGGCCGGGGCTGCACCCCACCGTCCTCGACCGGCTCGTCGAGCCGTGGCTCGGCGAACACGGGCAGCCCGCCTTCTACCGGCAGATCGCCCAGGCGAACCAGGCCCACACAGACGAGATCCAGGACCGGTACGGGCAGATCGGCATCCCGGCGCTGGTGTGCTGGGGCGAGGACGACGGCTGGATCCCGCTGGCGAAGGGACGCGAACTGGCCGACCGTATCCCGGGGGCGCGGTTCGAGCCGATCTCGGGCGCGGGGCACCTCGTCCAGGAGGACACCCCCGCCGAACTCACCGCCGTATTGATGGACTTCCTGCAGGAACAGTCGGCCGACCAGTCGGACGGCTGATCGGACGGCTAGTCGGACGGTCGATCGGAGGGCTGATCGGACGGCTAGAGCGTCCCCAGCGCCGGGGCGAACGCGATGAGGAGCGGGAGCAGGGCGAGGAGCCCGGCCGCTGTCGTGGTGGCCGCACGGCGGGTGCGGTCCAGGCGGGGCGGGGGTTCCAGCAGGCGCTCCACCCGGTCGCCCAGCAGGCGGCGGGTGTTGGAGCAGCTCAACACGCCCCGATGCTGGTTGAGTTCGATGAGGGCTAGGGCGGTGGTGAGGTGGCCGCAGCGACGCGAGGCCGTGTCGTCGGCGGCGAGTTCGACCAGGCGGTGGGTCTGGTCGGCGAAGTGGGCGAAGAGGGGGATGCGCGGGAAGCCCGTGGCGAGGGCGGTGGACAGGTGCAGCAGCCAGTCGTGGCGGGCGCGGGCGTGGCCGAGTTCATGGGCGAGTACGGCGTCCAGCTGACGGTCGCTCAGCTTGGCCAACGCGCCGGTGGTGACGACCAGTTGGGGCGGGGCGCCCGGCATGAGCCACGCGTCCGGGTACTCGTCCTCCAGGACCAGCAGCGGCCCGTTCGCCTGCGGCAGCCCGGCCGGGAGGTCGGGGGCGCGCTCCCGCAGATGCGCGCGGCGCAGCCGCCGCCGACGCCGGGCCTCGACCAGCTCCCGGGCCAGCATCGCACCGCTCCAGGCCGCCCCCAGGGCCAGCACCAGCGTCAGTACGGCCGTCCAGGGCGGCGCGGCCGTGAGGTCGTACGCGGCGGTCACGGCCGGGGGCGCGGGCGCGAAGGCGTGCGTACGCACCGTCTCGAACACCGCCGCCGCCCCGAGCACGAGCGCCGCGAGACAGCTCAGCAGCGCCGCCGCCACCAGACACTGCCACGCCCACAGCGCGACCACGGGTTCCCGCTCGGGCCACCTCGCCTTCACCAGGGCACGGGGGCCCAGCACGGCGGCGGTCAGGGCCACGGCGGTGAGAAGGAGCAGGAGAACGGTCACGTCACTGGGTCCGGTTCCTGGTCGGGGGCGGGCGGGCCGTACA
>NZ_JARGEE010000656.1:0-3336 GCF_033794485.1 Streptomyces sp. MB09-02B | reverse complement strand
CTCCCGGGTCGCCTGCCGCAGATCGTCCCGCCGTACCACCAGCCCCGGCCCGGACCGCCCCCGCGTCCGCTGATGCGGGGCAGCGGCCTGCACGGTCGCCGCCAGATGCAGCTTGGTCAGCGTGCCGCGCGGCCTGCGCGCCCCGGTCGTGCGCCCGTGCTCGGTCCGCGCGCGCGAACGCCGCCCGGCGGCACCCTCCCCGAGCCCCGGCACACTCAGCACCTTCGTACGGAACGGCTCGGCGGCCCGTACGGCGGACTGCTCACCGGCGGCCGGAGCCTGCGTCGGCACACCCTCGCCGGACTCGGACTGACCACCACCGTCGCCGCCCTGGGGCCCGTCGGACTCGGGAGCGGGCGGCCGCCCACCGCCGCCGGGGCCGTCGGGACCGGGATCAGGATCGTCGTCGTCCTGCGGGTTCTGCGAGTTCTGAGGGTCCTGCGAATCATGCGGATCCTTAGGGTTCTGCGGCGGCTCCGCGAACTCCTCCAAGGTCTCGTCGAGCTTGTCCTCGTCGAGGCCGGGCGCGTCGAAGGGATTCCGCCGCCTCCGGTGCGGCAGCGCGAGCAGCGCCGCCTGGCGCACGTCCTCCGCGAGCACCTCGGTCCGCCCGGCCCACGCGGCCAGCGCGGTCGCGGTCCGGGCCATCACGATGTCGGCCCGCATCCCGTCCACCTCGAAGGCCGCACAGGTCGCCGCGATCTGCAGCAGCGCCCCGTCGCCCAGCACCACGGACGGCAGCAACTCCCGTGCTGCGACGACCCGTTGCCGTACGCCGTCCTCCTCGTCCGCCCAACGGGCCGCGAAACCGGCCGGATCGTCGTCGTAGGCGAGCCGCCGCCGGACGACCTCCACCCGCTGGTCAGGCTCCCGCGAGGCCGCGACCTCCACGGTCAGCCCGAACCGGTCGAGGAGTTGCGGCCTGAGCTCGCCCTCCTCCGGGTTCATGGTCCCGACCAGCAGGAACCGCGCGGCATGCCGTACGGAGACACCCTCGCGCTCCACGTACGAGGCGCCCATCGCGGCCGCGTCGAGCAGCAGGTCGACGAGGTGGTCGTGGAGCAGGTTCACCTCGTCGACGTAGAGGATGCCCCGGTGCGCGTCGGCGAGCAGCCCGGGCTCGAACGCCTTCACGCCCTCCGACAGCGCCCGCTCGATGTCGAGGGCGCCGACGAGCCGGTCCTCGGAGGCACCGACCGGCAGCTCGACCATGCGCGAGGGCCGCGTCTCGAACGCCGGCTCGTGCGGCCCGTCCGGACACGCCGGGTCCGGCTTCACGGGGTCGCAGGAGAACCGGCAGCCGGCGACGACCTCCACCTCCGGCAGCAGCGCCGCGAGCGCCCGCACGGCGGTGCTCTTGGCGGTGCCCTTCTCGCCGCGCACGAGCACCCCACCGATTTTCGGGGAGATGGCGTTGAGGAGCAGGGCGAGTTGCAGGTCGCCCTGCCCGACGACGGCGGTGAAGGGGAAGTGCGTGCTCACGCGGTGATCCCTCCTAGAGGTGAATGAATGAGACGAGTGGCGACCGGCGGGATGAAGAGCACGGGGCGTAGCCCCCGCTCATCAGGGGCGCGGGGAACTGCGCGAGAAGCCCCACCGGCCGGCAGGCGACGCTCCCTCCCCCGGCTCTCCCGGCGGAACCGACCCGACGCCCTCATCCCGGCACCCCCGGCGCTCCCGGCGGCACGAACGGCAGCCCGCTCGGTGCCCCCGACTCGATGAGCCGCCACAGCGCGTCCGTGTCCGCGTGTTCCTCGATCAGGTCGCCGAGCCGGTCGAGCTGCTCCTCGCGCAGCGCGGCGAACGACGTGTCGGGGGCCGGTACGAACCGGCGCCCCGAGGCGGCGGCCACCGCGCGCAGAAAGGCCCGCCGGAACCCGTCCGACTCCAGCGACCCGTGCCAGTGCGTGCCCCAGGTCTGCCCGACCCGGCACCCGTCCAGGAAGGGCTCACCGCCCAGCACCTCGGCGACCCCGTGATGGATCTCGTACCCCTCGACCCGCTCCCCGAGGGCCTCCCCGACGGGTCGCGTGAGCGTCTTCTCCGGGGCGAACCGCACCCGGACGGGAAGCACCCCGAGCCCCGGGACATGTCCCCGGCGACTCTCGACGTCGTCCTCGATGTGCTCCCCGAGCGCCTGGAACCCCCCGCAGATACCGAGGACCGGCCGCCCTTCGGCGGCCCGGCGCAGCAACGCCTCGGCGAGCCCCCGTTCCCGCAGCCACTCCAGCGCGCGGACCGTGCCCCGGGTCCCCGGCACGACGACGAGGTCCGCGTCGGCCAACTCCTCGGCCCGGTCCACGAACCGCACGACCACACCGGGTTCGGCGGCGAGCGCGTCCACGTCGGTGAAGTTGGACATCAGCGGCACCGCGCACACGGCGACCCGCAGCACGTCCTCCCCGACGGGCGGCGCGACGTTCGACTCCCGCACCGTCCCCCGCAGCGAGACCCGCAGCCCGTCCTCCTCGTCGATCCCGAGCCCGTGCCGGAACGGCAGCACGCCGTACGTCCGCCGCCCGGTGAGCCCGCGCAGCATGTCGAGCCCCGGCTCCAGCAAGGAGACATCACCGCGGAACTTGTTGACGAGGAACCCGGCGACGAGTGCCTGGTCCTCGGGGGAGAGCAGCGCGACGGTCCCGAAGAACGATGCGAACACCCCACCCCGGTCGATGTCGCCGACGACGAGCACGGGCAGCCCGGCGTTCCGGGCGATCCCCATGTTGACGATGTCGGTCCGCCGCAGATTGATCTCGGCCGGAGAGCCGGCCCCCTCGCAGATCACCGCGTCATACGTGCCCCGCAGTTCGGCGAGGCACTCCAACACGGTCCCGAGCAGCCGCTGTTGCCGCCCTCCGTGATAGCCGCGCGCGCTCATCTCACCCACGGGCTTGCCGAGCAGCACGACCTGACTGCTGCGCTCGCCCCCGGGCTTCAGCAGCACGGGGTTCATCAGCGCGGTGGGCTCCACCCGGCACGCCTGCGCCTGCATGGCCTGAGCCCGCCCGATCTCGGCGCCCTCCTTCGTCACGAAGGAGTTGAGCGACATGTTCTGCGCCTTGAACGGCGCGACCTTGACCCCCTGCCGCACCAGCCACCGGCAGATCCCGGCGGTGATCACGCTCTTCCCGGCGTCCGAGGTGGTCCCGGCGACCAACAGCCCGCCACTCATCCCTGCCTCCTCGACCGCAGCAGCGACACACCCGCACCGATCCCCAACGCCAGCCATCCCACCCGCCGGGACAACCGCACGGCCCGCTCGATGTCACCCACCTCGACGGCGCGCCCCTCCCCATTCAGCACAGGCCGATGCTCGACCCGCCCCCCGTACGACAA
>NZ_JARGEE010000655.1:0-3337 GCF_033794485.1 Streptomyces sp. MB09-02B | reverse complement strand
GGGAAGGGGGAGCGGCGCAGCAGGCGGAGGGTGTCGCGGTCGTTCTCCAGGAGCCGTTCCACCAGGGCGCCGAACCAGGAGCCGGCGTACGCGGGGGAGAGCGCGGCGAACCACATCAGCCAGTCGAGCCGCAGATGGTACGGGGCGAACTGACGGGGCCAGCGCCGCGGATCACCCGGCTTGCCCCGGAACTCGTACTCCCGCCACTCGGACTCCTCGCGCGGTACGTCGTCCGCCGTGCCCTCGACCACCACCTCGTACCGCACCCGGCTGACGCTGCCGAAGGCCCCGTAGGTGTTGACCAGGTGCAGCGGGTCGAAGGAACGGTTCATGACCTGGCGGCGGGAGATCATGTTGCGGACCGGGTGGTAGCTGAGCCACAGGACCAGCGCGGTGACGGCGAGCACGACGATCGCGTACCACAGGGGCGGGCCGGGGGCCTCCGGTGCGGTCGTGCCGAAGTCGACGGCGGACAGGGCCAGCACGATCGTGATCCAGTTCAGCCAGGAGAAGTTGCCGGAGAGCACCAGCCACAGCTGCGTCGCGATCATCAGCGAGGCGGCGGCCGTCGCGACCGGCTGCGGGGCGAAGAGCAGGAACGGGACCACGAGCTGGGTGACGTGGTTGGCGGCCACCTCGACGCGGTGGAACGGCTTCGGCAGGTGGTGGAAGAACCAGCTGAGCGGACCGGGCATCGGCTGGGTCTCGTGGTGGTGGTCGAGACAGGTGAGCTTCCGCCAGCACTCGTCGCCGCGCATCTTGATCAGCCCGGCCCCGAACTCGACCCGGAACAGCACCCAGCGCAGCAGGAACAGCACGACGACCGGCGGCGCCACCTCGTCGTTGCCGAGGAGGACGGCCAGAAAGCCGACCTCCAGCAGCAGCGACTCCCAGCCGAAGGAGTACCAGGTCTGGCCGACGTTCACGATCGACAGGTACATCGCCCACGGCACGAACCACAGCACCATGCCCGCCCAGAGCGGCAGCAGGGAGTCCAGCCCGGCGACCAGCGCCACCGACACCGCACAGCCCGTCCAGGCCCACGCCGCGAAGAAACGGTCCGAGTAATGGTGGTGGAACACGCTCGGCGCACGCCGGAACGGCACCCGCTCGACGAAACGGGGCACTGGCAGCATGCCCCGCTCGCCGATCAGCGCGCGGAACTGCAGGGCCGCCCCCAGGAAGGCGACCGCATAGATCACGGCCAGGGACCGCTGGAAGAGCAGTCGGCTCAGCCAGAGGTCGGGTGCGGTGAACCAGTCCACGGTACCGACGATAGTGAGCGGAGCGAGGTCCGGTCGGTCGGTGGGCCGGACCGGATGCGATGTCGGCCCTCCACTCGATTAATCGGGCAAATGCTGTCAAAGTGTCCCCATGGTTGATCGGGGAGCGAGCGACTCGGACGTCCCGGACGACTGGCTCTCCCACCCGGACCACGTCCTGGCGCTCAATCTCATGGGCACCTTCGACTGGGACCTCGACGCCGGTGCGTTCCACATGGACGCCAAGGCCCACGAGATCTTCGACCTGCGCCCGGACGAGTACGACGGGGACCCCGCGAGCCTGTCCATGCGGGTGCCCCCGATGGAGGGCTACAGACTCGACGCCCTGGTCTCGCAGGCCCTCAAGGACGGCAGCGAGAACTACGGCGCCTACTTCCGCATCCGGCTGCGCGACGGCACCCTGCGCTGGACCCACAGCCAGGGTTACATCCGCCGTGACGCCACCGGCCGCCCGTACCGGGTCATCGGCATCGTCCGTGACGCCACCCGCGAACTGAGCGAGATCGGCTCACGCACCGAACAGGCCGCGATCGACGAGGTCCGCCGCAAACAGGCCAACGTCGTCCAGGTCATCACGGCCGCCCTGGCCCACGCCCGGACCGTGCAGGACGTGATCGACGTCCTGGAGGACACCGACGGACTCACCCACCTCGGCGCGGCCAGCCTCGTCATGGGCCTGGTGGAGGCCGGACGCGTCCGGATGGTCGCCGCCGGCCCCGAGGACAGCTATGTGCCCGGCACCCGGATCACCCGCCTCGACGTGAAGTACCCGATGAACGAGGTCGTACGGCACCTCTCTCCGCACTTCATCGAGTCGCCGGAGGAGTTCGCCGAGTCCTATCCGCTGCTGTGGCCGCACATCACCGACCTCAAGATCACCTCGGCCGCGTATCTGCCGCTGATCGTGCAGGCCCGCCCCATCGGGGCGATGGGGCTGCTCTACAACGACCGGCGCGGCTTCAGCTCCGAGGAACGCGACGTCCTCATCGCGCTCGGCAGCAGCATCGCCCAGAGCCTGCAGCGGGCCATGTTCTACGAGCAGGAGAAGGACCTCGCCGAGGGGCTCCAGCAGGCCATGCTGCCCCGGTCCATCCCCAGCGTCCCCGGCGCCGACATCGCCGTCCGCTACCGCGCCGCCTCCTTCGGGGGCTCGCTCGGCCGGGACATCGGCGGCGACTGGTACGACCTGATCCCCTTGCCGGGCGGGCGCGTCGGCGCGGTCATCGGCGACGTC
This sequence comes from Streptomyces sp. MB09-02B, assembly GCF_033794485.1. NCBI lineage: Bacteria > Bacillati > Actinomycetota > Actinomycetes > Kitasatosporales > Streptomycetaceae > Streptomyces > Streptomyces sp. MB09-02B. The sequence continues at coordinate 820 of NZ_JARGEE010000655.1, read as the reverse complement.
CAGGGCCACGACACGCACGCGGCGGCCGTCATGGGACAGCTGCGGATCGTCCTGAAGGCCTACGCCACCGAGGGCCACACCCCGGCCACCGTGATGGCCCGGGCCTCGGCCTTCCTCCACGAACTCGACACCGACCGCTTCGCGACCTGCCTGTACGCGGAGGCCGACCTGTCCACCGGCGTGGTCCAGGTCGTCCGGGCCGGCCACATCGACCCGCTGGTACGGCACACCGACGGCTCCTGCGACCGGGTCGGCGTGGAAGGGGGTCTGCCGCTCGGGCTGTCCGCCGAGTTCGGCGGCCTGGAGTACCCCGTCACCACCGTCGAGATGTTCCCGGGGCAGACGCTGCTGCTCTGCACCGACGGGCTCATCGAACAGCCCGGTGCCGACCTCGACGACGGCCTCCGGGTGCTGAAGGCGCTGATCGCCACCGGCCCCGACGACGTCGACGATCTCGCCGACCGGCTCATCGACGTGGCGGAGGAGAGGGGCGGCGACGACGACGTGGCCCTCCTGCTGCTGCGCCGCCGCAGCCGCAGCGCCGAGCCCGGCGGGCGGCTCCAGCAGCATGTGGCGCCGGGTGATCCGGAGGCGCTCACCGAGGCGCGGCACATGATCGGCGCGGCGGTCCGCACCTGGGGTGCGCGGGATCGGGCCGACGAGATCGAGCTCGTCGCGGACGAGCTGATCACCAATGCGCTGATGCACACGGAGGGGGCGGCGATCGTGACGTTGCGGGCGCTCGCGGGGTCCGACCGGCGGTTGCGGGTGGAGGTCGAGGATTCGTCCAGTGCGTTGCCGCGGCGGCGGGAGGCGGGGG
>NZ_JARGEE010000654.1:0-3346 GCF_033794485.1 Streptomyces sp. MB09-02B | reverse complement strand
GGTGGGGGCGGGGCGGGTCAGAATCTACGCGCGTTGTGGCGTCGGCCGTCGGCCGTGTCTACGCGCGTTGCGATCGTCCGTACCTCCGAGGAGTGCCCCGAGATGCCCTTGAACCGCCGGAAGTTTCTGAAGAAGTCGGCCGTGACCGGGGCGGGCGTGGCCGTCGTCGGTACGGCGCTCGCTCCGAGCGCGGAGGCGGCCGAGGTGAAGGTCGTGGGGAAGAAGGCCCCGAAGCGGTACAACTTCACCGTGATGGGGACGACCGACCTGCACGGGAACGTCTTCAACTGGGACTACTTCACGGACAAGGAGTTCGACGACAAGGCGCACAACGACGTCGGTCTGGCGAAGGTCTCCACGCTGGTCAACCGGATCCGCAAGGAGAAGGGGCGCCGGAACACGCTGCTCATCGACGCCGGTGACACCATTCAGGGTACGCAGCTGTCGTACTACTACGCGAAGGTGGACCCGATCACCGCCAAGGGTGGTCCGGTGCATCCGATGGCGCAGGCGATGAACGCGATGGACTACGACGCGGCGGCGCTGGGCAATCACGAGTTCAACTACGGCATTCCGGTGCTGCGGAAGTTCCAGGAGCAGTGTCGTTTCCCGTTGCTGGGGGCGAACGCGCTGGACGCGAAGACGCTGCGTCCGGCTTTCCCGCCGTACAGCATGCACTGCTTGCGTACGCCGCACGGGCGTGATGTGAAGGTGGCGGTGCTGGGTCTGACCAATCCGGGTATCGCGATCTGGGACAAGGCGAACGTGCAGGGAAAGATGACGTTCCCGGGGCTGGAGGAGCAGGCGGCGAAGTGGGTGCCGAAGCTGCGGTCGATGGGGGCGGATGTCGTCATCGTGTCGGCGCACAGTGGGTCGTCGGGCACGTCGTCGTACGGTGACCAGCTGCCGTACATCGAGAACGCCGCCGGGCTGGTCGCGGAGCAGGTGCCGGGGATCGACGCGATTCTGGTGGGGCACGCGCACACGGAGATCCCGGAGTACTTCGTCACCAACAAGGAGACGGGCCAGCAGGTCGTGCTGTCGGAGCCGTTGAAGTGGGGGCAGCGGCTGACGTTGTTCGACTTCGAGCTGGTGTGGAGCAAGGGCTGCTGGAAGGTCGAGAAGGTCGCGGCGCAGGTCCTCAACTCCAACGCGGTGGAGGAGGACCCGGCGATCGTGAGCATGCTGGGTGACGAGCACGAGAAGGTCGTGGCGTACGTCAACCAGATCATCGGGACGAACGCCGCCGAGATGACGTCGGTGGAGGCGCCGTACAAGGATGTGGCGATCATCGATCTGATCAACCACATCCAGGCCGACACGGTGAAGCAGGCTCTGGCGCCGACGGAGTACGGGGCGCTGCCGGTGCTGTCGCAGGCGGCCGCGTTCTCGCGGAGCGCGGTGATTCCGGCGGGGAACGTGACGATCCGGGATGTCGCGGGTCTGTACGTCTTCGAGAACACGCTGGAGGCGCGTCTGATGACGGGTGCGCAGATGAAGGCGTACCTGGAGTTCTCGGCGAACTACTTCGTGCAGACGGCGGCGGACGCGGTGGTCGATCCGGCGAAGCTGACGAACGCGAACGGGACGCCGGACTACAACTACGACGCGGTGAGTGGGCTGTCGTACGAGATCGACATCGCGAAGCCGGCGGGGTCGCGTGTCGTGAACGTGCGGTTCGAGGGTGCTCCGCTCGCGGATGATCAGAAGTTCGTGTTCGCGGTGAACAACTACCGGGCGAACGGCGGTGGCAACTTCCCGCATGTCGCGGCGTCGCCGTTGCTGTGGTCGAACTCGGACGAGATCCGTAACACGATGATCGCGTGGGTGAAGGCGAAGGGGTCGATCGACCCGGCGCAGTTCGCTTCGGTGGACTGGAAGCTGACGCGGAACGGTACGCCGGTGTTCTAGACGGAACGCGGTCTTCCAGGGGGGAGGCGGCCGCAGCGGTTGCTGCAGCCGCCTCCCCCTTGCTTCTTGGCCCGTCGGCTACCTCACGTCGACGAGGGGTGTGAGGGGGACGGTGGAGTCGGGCCTGCGCGCGGGCGGGATCTGCGGTCGGGGTTCGAGGCCGAAGGTGGTGAAGGCGGTGCGGCGGGGCAGGGGGTAGGGCTGTTTGCCCGTGAGGGTGTTGAGGATGGTGGCGCTGCGCCAGGCGGCGAGGCCGAGGTCGGGGGCGCCGACGCCGTGGGTGTGGAGTTCGGCGTTCTGGACGTAGACGTGGCAGCCGGAGGCGGTGACGGACGGGTCGAGGATCATCCGGAAGTTCTCGTCGACGCGGGGCCGCTCGCGGTTGTCGCGGCGCATGTAGGGGTCGAGGCCGGCGAGGACGCGGTCCAGGGGGCGTTCGCGGTAGCCGGTGGCGAGGACGACGGCGTCGGTGGTGAGGCGGGAGCGGGTGCCCTGCTCGGTGTGTTCGAGGTGGAGTTCGACCCGGGTGGTGGCGAGGCGGCCGGCGGTGCGGACGTGTACGCCGGGGGTGAGGACGGCGTCGGGCCAGCCGCCGTCGAGGGTGCGGCGGTAGAGCTCGTCGTGGATGGCGGCGATGGTGTCGGCGCCGATGCCCTTGTGGAGCTGCCACTGGGCGGCGACGAGCCGGTCCCGGGTGGGTTCGGCGAGGGCGTGGAAGTAGCGGGTGTAGTCGGGGGTGAAGTGTTCCAGGCCCAGTTTGGAGTACTCCATGGGGGCGAACGCCTCGGTGCGGCCGAGCCAGTGCAGTCCCTCCCGGCCGGCGGGGCGGTGGCGGAGCAGGTCGAGGAAGACCTCGGCGCCGGACTGTCCGGCGCCGATGACGGTGACGTGTGCGGCGGTCAGCAGGCGGTCGCGTTCGCCGAGGTAGTCCGCGGCGTGGACGACGGGCACGCCGGCCGCCTCGACGAGCGGTTTGAGGGGTTCGGGGACGTAGGGTTCGGTGCCGACGCCGAGCACGATGTTGCGGGCGTGGGTGCGGCCGGGTGCCTCGACCTCTCCGTCGGCGTCGAGTCGGCTGAAGTCGACCTCGAAGAGGTCTCGTTCGGGGTTCCAGCGCACCGAGTCGACCTGGTGGCCGAACCGTAGTCCGGGCAGGTTCTCGGCGACCCAGCGGCAGTAGGCGTCGTACTCGGCGCGTTGGATGTGGAAGCGCTCGGCGAAGTAGAACGGGAAGAGGCGGTCGCGGGCCTTGAGGTAGTTCAGGAACGACCAGGGGCTGACCGGGTCGGCGAGGGTCACCAGGTCGGCCAGGAACGGTACTTGGACGGTGGCGCCGTCGATGAGCAGGCCGGGGTGCCAGTCGAAGGCGGGGCGCTGTTCGTAGAAGACGGCGTCGAGTTCGGCGAGGGGGTGGGCGAGGGCGGCGAGGGAGAGG
>NZ_JARGEE010000653.1:0-3365 GCF_033794485.1 Streptomyces sp. MB09-02B | reverse complement strand
TTTTTTTTTATGTTATGGCACTCCACTAGCTCTCAACACGGCTATTCGTCGGCCGGCTTAAATTGGTATAAAAGACAGCCCGACAGCCCACCGAATCGCCCGGGCCCCGCACCCCCCGCCGATCACCGCATGGCAGCATGGGGCGCCCCGGACGGCGTACCGCCGAGTACTCGTACGTCAGGGCACAACCGACTCGTACGACTACACGGAGGACCCATGTCCGCGGCACCGAACGCGAACCCGGCAGGGCCGGCGCCCAAGGCGGAGATTCTCGAGGCCTTCGAGGGAGCCAAGGGGTTCATGCCGCCGGCGGAAGGGCTGGCGCTGTACGCCGCGGCGGTCGAGGCGGGACGGCTGGGGCTGCCGTTGCTGGAGGTGGGGACGTACTGCGGCCGGTCGACGATCCTGCTGGCCGACGCCGCCCGTGAGGCGGGGGTCGCGGCGATCACGGTCGACCACCACCGGGGCAGTGAGGAGCAGCAGCCGGGCTGGGAGTACCACGACGAGTCCACCGTCGACCCCGAGGTGGGCCGCATGGACACGCTCCCCACCTTCCGCCGCACCCTCCACCGCGCGGGCCTGGAGGACCACGTCGTCGCGGTCGTCGGCCGTTCCCCGCAGGTCGCCGCGTTCTGGGGCACCCCGCTGGCCTTCGTGTTCATCGACGGCGGCCACACCGACGAGCACGCCACCGCCGACTACGAGGGCTGGGCCCCGCACGTCGCCCCCGGCGGCCTCCTCGTCATCCACGACGTCTTCCCCGACCCCGAGGACGAGTTCACCGGCCAGGCCCCGTACCGCGTCTACCTCCGCGCCCTGGCCTCCGGCGCCTTCACCGAGGTCTCGGCCACGGACTCCCTGCGGGTGCTGCGGCGGACGGGCACAGGCATCTGAGGCACAGGGCGGGGCCCGGCTACGCGACGTCTATGCCGTAGTCCTGGACCAGTTCCTCCAGGCCGCCGCGGTACCCCTTGCCGCCCACGACGAAGTCCCAGTCGCCGTTGGCGCGGCGGCGGAAGGAGCCGAGGGTCAGGGCCGTTTCGGCGGCGCGGCCGTCGGAGACGTCCAGGCGGCCCTGTTCGGCGCGGGAGGGGTCCAGGAGACGGATGCCGGCGTCGGTGAAGCCGGCGAGGTCGGCGTCGGGGTTCGCGGCCGGGTCTATCGCGGCCACCAGCACGAGACGGTCGGCCTCCGCGGGCAGCGCGTCGAAGGAGACCTGGATCGCGGCCTTGTCGGGCGCGGTCGGCGGGACGGCGCGGACCGTGCCGTCGGGGGTGCGGAGGTTGTTGTAGAAGACGAAGTGGTCGTCGCTCAGGACGCGGTTGCCTCGGCAGACGAGCGCGCAGACGTCCAGGGCGACACCGCCCGTCCAGTACATGCCGAGCACGCTGTGATCCTCGGGGGACGGGTCCGGGGTGGACGGGGGTGAACTGGCCCGCTGGGCAGGCAGGACAGGCATCACCACGGTGGGATCGGCCGCTGGCATCACCACGGTGGGATCGCCCATCGGCATCACCACCGTGGGATCGGTCGACGACACCGGCACGGGGCGCTCACCGGGGCCCAGGCGCCCCCGCAGCCCGTGCCCGTGCAGCAGGTCGACGAGTTCTCGGCCCGAGATCAGCTCCAGCGGTTTGCCGTTGGCGAAGGTGTGGGAGCCGGGGCCGAACTTGGACGTCGTCACCAGGACGCCCTTGTTGGCACCGGCGTCCTGGACCGTGCCGTAGAGGTCACGCACGGCGCTCGGCGGGACGGTGTTGCGGTAGCGCTTGACCTGGACGACGATCTTGCCGCCGCGGATCGGGGTCGGGTCCAGGGCGTCGACGTCCACCCCGCCGTCGCCCGAGCGCTGGGTGGTGACGGCCTGCATGCCCATGGCCCGGAAGAGCTCCGCGACCAGTGCCTCGAAGGCGAGGGGGTCCATCTCCAGGAGGTCGGGCTCGTCCTCGCCGCCGTGGACGACGACGCCGTCGCCGACGTCGTCGGGCCTGCGTCCGGGGCGGACGGGGGTGCGCTGGTCCGGTCGCGCGGACAGCTGGCCCCGGAGGCCGTCCGTCAGACAGTCGACGGCGCTCACCTGCTCCAGGTGGAGCCCGGCGAAGACCGGCCGGGGCACCGTGACGGTCACCAGGAAGAGCTCGGCGCGGCGCCCGGTCGCCGGATCGTGGTCGTCCACGAAGCCGTTGAGGACGACCGACTCCAGCGCGCCGAACTCGTCGGCGGCGAACAGGTCGTGGAGCACCAGGAGGGTGCACTGGGCGAGGACGTCACGGTAGAGGGCCCGCCGCTGGGTGACCGGGCGCGGGCGCTCCTTGTCCTGGTCGACGCTCGGCATGTAGACGACGGTCTTCGTCTCGGGGACGACGTCGTACCTGGGCAGCTCCCAGTCCAGGACCAGCTGCCGTGCCGCCGGGTCGTAGGCGGCACGGACGCCGCGGGGGAAGCCCTCGGGCCAGGCCGACGAGGCGTAGAGGGCGGCGGAGAAGTAGTCGACGGCGGCTTCCGGGTCGCCGTCGCGCAGTGCGGTCGCCAGCTGGGCGAGTCCGGCGTTGTGCCGCCGGATCTCCGTGCGCTGTCCTTCCGCCCATTGCTCGTACTGCCGCTGGTACTGAGCCAGTTGCTGCTGCCGTTGGGCCTCCGCGGCCTGGGCCGCGTGCCAGTCGTGCTCGAACCGGGCACGTGCCTCGGCCTGGGCCTGTGCGCGCCGCTGGGCGGACCAACCGCCCTGCGCCTGGTAGTGGTTGGGGTCCGGCATGGGCACGGGCTGGGCGAGCGGCCCCGGGGAGAACGGCTCAAGGCGTTCGGACCGGGTGAGGGACGCGGCCCTGAACGCCGGGGCCCGGCAGCCCGCGACCAACAGCCCCTCCAACACCCGCACCCGCGCGTCCAGTTCCTCCGTACGCCGCCGCGCCTCCGCCTCGCGCTGCTGCCGGTACGCCGCCTGCTGCTCGCGCTGGCTGCGGGCCACCTCCCGCTGGTACGCGCGCTGTTGCCGCTCGTACTCGCGCTGCTGCCGGGCCCGCTCCTCCGACTGACGCTGCTGCTGGCGTTGTGCCTCGGCCCAGATCCCGGCCAACCCGTTGGAGCGACGACTCATGCGCGACAGGCCCTCCCACCGGGGCCCCCGACCGCACGACCAGGCCCCGCCCCCACAACCAGACGTAACCGCACGACTTTATCCCGCGACGGCGCGTCCGCCTACCGCTGGTCAGCCGTTGATCGGCCGTTGATCGGCCGCTGATCGGCCGCTGATCGGCCGCTCAGCCCATGTACCGGACGAGGAGGTAGGCGGCCGCCGCCACGACGACGACCACCGCGGCGACCGCCGAACGGTACGCGCGCGTGGAGAGGGGGCGGGGCGGGGT
>NZ_JARGEE010000652.1:0-3377 GCF_033794485.1 Streptomyces sp. MB09-02B | reverse complement strand
CTCCCAGGCCCTCTGTCGGAGATCGTCTCCGGCGCGCACACTGGAAGGACTCACCGGTGGGGAGGGAGGCGCTGGATGCGAACGGCGGCGGACTGGGTGGCCTCCCCGTGGCGGCGGCGCACGGCGGACCGGACGGCCTCCCCGTGGCGGCGGCGCGCGGCGCTCGTCGTGGCCGGCGCCCTGCCCGTGCTCGCGTTCCCGGCACCGGGCCTGTGGTGGTTCGCGTACGGGGCGCTGGTGCCGTGGATGCTCATCGTCCGCACCGCCCCGACCGGCCGCCGGGCGCTGTACGACGGCTGGCTGGGCGGATGCGCGTTCATGCTGGCCATGCACCACTGGCTGCTGCCGAACCTCCATGTGTTCACCTTCGTCATCGCCGGCCTGCTGGGCGCGCTGTGGGCGCCCTGGGCCTGGCTGGTGCGCCGGTTCCTGGCCGGGACGCCGTCGCAGGGCCGGGTCGCCGCCGCGCTGCTCGTCGTTCCGTCGGGCTGGCTCGTGATCGAACTCGTCCGCTCCTGGCAGGGCCTCGGCGGGCCGTGGGGTCTGCTGGGGTCCAGCCAGTGGGAGGTGGAGCCCGCGCTGCGACTGGCCTCGGTCGGCGGGGTCTGGCTGATCAGCTTCCTGGTGGTGGCCGTCAACGTGGCGGTCACCGTGCTGGTCGCCGTACGCCGGTCGCGGACGCCGGCGCTCGCCGGCCTGGTGGCGACGGCCACCGCGACCTCTGCGGTGTGGCTGTGGTCGCCGCGCCCCGACGTCCGGGACGAGGCGCGGATCGCCGTCGTGCAGCCCGGGGTGACCGACGGCCCCGACAACCGGTTCGACCGTGAGGAGGCACTCACCCGACGCCTCGCCGGGCGGGAGCTCGACCTGATCGTGTGGGGCGAGAGCAGCGTCGGACACGACCTCGCCGACCGCCCCGATCTCTCCGACCGGATCGCCGTGCTGGCCCGCGAGACGGACACGAACATCCTGGTGAACGTGGACGCCCGCCGCTCCGACCGCCCTGGCATCTACAAGAGTTCCGTGCTCGTGGGGCCCGACGGCCCGACCGGCGACCGCTACGACAAGATGCGTCTGGTCCCCTTCGGCGAATACATACCCTTGCGCTCGCTGCTCGGCTGGGCCACCTCCGTCGGCGAGGCGGCCGGCGAGGACCGCAGGCGTGGCACCGAGCAGGTCGTGTTCGACTCCGGCAAGGGGCTGCGGATCGGCCCGATGGTCTGCTTCGAGTCCGCGTTCCCCGACATGAGCCGTCATCTCGCCCGGGACGGCGCCGAGTTGCTGCTCGCGCAGTCGGCGACCTCGACGTTCCAGCAGAGCTGGGCCCCCGAGCAGCACGCCTCACTGGCGGCACTGCGGGCCGCCGAGACCGGCCGCCCGATGGCCCACGCGACCCTGACCGGCGTCTCTGCGGTGTACGGCCCGGACGGCGGGCCGGTCGGCCCCCGGCTCGGCACGGACGAGAGCACGACGGCGGTGTACGACGTGCCGCTGGCCGGCGGCACGACACCCTATGTCCGCTTCGGGGACTGGCCGGTGGACGCGGCGCTGCTGACCCTGCTCGCCTGGGGCGCCTTCGAGGGCGTACGGGCCGTACGGCTCAGGCGGCGGAGCGGTCCTCCACGGCCCGCACCACCCGCTCACACAGCTCATGGGTCGCCAGCGCGTCCCGCGCGCTGAGCACCCTGCCCGCGCGCACCGCGTCGAGGAAGGCGAGCACGGCCTGCTCGATGCCGCGCTGCCGGGCCACCGGCACCCAGTCGCCCCGCCGCCTGATCGACGGCTGTCCCTTGTGGTCGACGACCTCGGAGAGGTTCACGACCTGTCTCTTGGTGTCCTGTCCTGAGACCTCCAGGATCTCCTCCGCCGAGCCGCTGAGCCGGTTCATGACACCGAGTGCGGTGAAACCGTCGCCGGAGAGCTGGAGCACGACGTGGTGCAGCAGTCCGTCCTCGGTCCGGGCCCGTACGGTCACGTCCTCGATCTCGCCCGGCACCAGGAACCGCAGGGTGTCCACGACGTGGATGAAGTCGTCCAGGACCAGCGTGCGCGGCAGCTCGGGCAGACCGATGCGGTTCTTCTGCATGAGGATCAGCTCGCGCGGGTGGTCGGCGCACTGCGCGTACCCGGGCGCGAACCGCCGGTTGAACCCCACGGCGAGCCCGACGCCGCGCTCCTCCGCGAGCCGCACGAGCCGTTCCGAGTCGGCGAGTTCGTACGCGAGGGGCTTGTCGACGTACGTCGGCACACCCGCCTCCAGCAGACGGGCCACGATCTCGGGGTGGGCCGCGGTGGGCGCGTGCACGAAGGCCGCGTCGAGGTCCTGGGCCAGCAGCCCGTCGAGGTCGGTGTGCCGCCGGCCGGGCGGGACGTGGAGGCTGTCGGCGACGCGGGTGAGGGTGGCGGGCGTCCGTGTCTGCAGATGGAGTTCGAGCCCCGGTTGGGTGCCGAGCACCGGCAGATACGCCTTCCGCGCGATGTCGCCGAGCCCGATGCAGCCGACCTTCACAGGGGTCTCCCGTCCACGGTGTGCCGTCGAAATGCCTCGTCGGCAGCATACGGGGGCTGCGAGGATGGCCGGCATGACCGACCTACGCACCGAACCCACCGTCACCGCCGACGAACGGACCATGCTGGAGGGCTGGCTCGACTACCACCGGGAGACGCTCGCGCTCAAGTGCGAGGGCCTGGACGACGACCAGGTGCGAACCGCCTCGGTGCCGCCCTCGCAGCTCTCCCTCCTCGGACTCGTACGGCACATGGCGGAGGTCGAGCGCATCTGGTTCCGCAAGGTGCTCGTGGACGACGACCAAGGGCCGATCTACTTCAGCGAGGCGGACCCGGACGGGGAGTTTCATCCGACCGAGGCGGACACCTGGGAGGAGGCGTACGGCACCTGGCAGGCGGAGATCGCGATCGCCCGCCGCAACGCCGGGGCCTTCGCCCTGGACGATGTCGCCAAGGCCGTGCACCCGCGGTCGGGCGAGACACCGAGCCTGCGGTGGCTCTACACCCACATGATCGAGGAGTACGCGCGGCACAACGGTCACGCGGACCTGCTCCGGGAGCGCATCGACGGGGCCACCGGGTACTGACCGGGGGGCCGGGGCGAGCGGCCGGAGAAGCAAAAGCCGGAGCGGCGGGAGGTCCGGGGAGCCGGGGCCGAAGGCCGCGCTTCCTCCGAGGTACGGCGCGTGGCGTCGTCCGGGGGCCGCAGGCGTCACCCATGTGGGGGCATCATTCGTCCGCACTCTCCCCAAAGCGTCACGGACACAGCAGAGTTGCGCGCGTGCATCGACCGACCACCACCGCAACGCTCCTGGTCACCGTGGCCGTCTCGGCTCTCACCGGCTGCGTGACCACGCCCCACCCGCCCC
>NZ_JARGEE010000651.1:0-3410 GCF_033794485.1 Streptomyces sp. MB09-02B | reverse complement strand
CGGTGGGGCCGTGGGCCTCGGGGGGTCCGGGTCCGGGACGGGTGCGGTCGGCCGGGGGTCGACCGGCGGCGTCGGAGCCGGACCGTAGCCCTCGATCGTCACCACGGCGTCCGCGGGGGCCAGCGTCACCCGCGCGGTCCAGTACCCGGAGGGTTCGCTCAGCTGGTCGACGTACACCTTGATCGTCAGCGACTCGCCGGGTTTCAGGGTGCCCGAGGACTGGCTGAGGTAGAGCCAGTCGGCGCCGGTTCGGGCGGACCAGCGGACGGCCGCGTCTCCGGTCGCCCTGAGGGTGATGAGGGTGGTGTCCCCGTCGTTCGCGGCGGCGACGGAGAGCGCGCCCCGCCCCTTGCCCTGGGTGACCTCCACGGACACGTCGTCCGCCGGGTGCTGTCCTCGGCCGTGGCGGGCGTCGGGCCTGGTCCGGGCGTTGCCGGCGTTCTGGTAGGCGTCGCCGCCGCCCTCGCCGACGGTGCCGCCGCCCTGCTCCTCGCCCGCGCTGACCGAACGGCCGTCGCCGCCCTCGCCGATGAGGGGGGCGCCCCAGTAGGCGGCCCAGAGGGCGAAGACGGGCGCCGCGACGACGGTGGCGACGACGGTCGTGGTCACGGCCCGGGCGCGCAGCCGCTCCCGGCGGGCCGCACGGTCCCTCGGGTCCATGGGGAAGCCGCGCCGGTCGAAGCGCGGGGCGCCACCACGCGCGCGCGTGAGGTGGGCCCTCGCGGGCCCCAGCACGGCGCGCGGCGCTTCGAGCACCGGCAGTGCGTCGGGCGTGACGGTGGTGCCGGGCCAGCGGCCGGGGACGGCGCGCTCGGCGGCGCGACGGCAGACGGGACAGTCGTCGACGTGCCGGACGAGCTCGCGGCGCAGGGTGGCGCTCAGGACGAGCTGGTGGTCACCGGTCAGCCGGGCGACGCTCGGACAGGCGCCGGTCTCGACGACGGCGAGGGCGGCCCGGGTGCGCTCCACCTCGCAGGCGGCGGAGGCGAGCAGTTCCCGGGCGGCGGTCGGTTCCATGCCCAGCACGGCGGCGACCTCATGGGCGGTGAGCTGATGCCGTACGGCCAACTCCAGGGCCTCGCGCTGCTCGGGTGTGGTCCCGGCGGCCTCCGGCCAGGCGAGCAGCGCGAGTTCACGCCGCCGCTGCCGCTCCTCGTCCTCGGAAAGGGCAACGGACCGGACAGCGCTCTTTACGGCGCGCACCTTCTCCGAACGCCCCACCTCCGAACGCCTTGCATCCGAACGGCCCACCTCCGAACGCCCTTTGTCGGAGCGCCCCTTGTCGGGATGCGTCTTATCGGCCCCACCGGCGGGCACGGGCGGGCGCGTGGAGGCATGCGCGGCCGGACGCTTCTGCCGAACCTCGGCGAGCCTGCGCAGACAGGCCCAGCGGGCCAGTGCGTACAGCCAGGCGCGGCGGTCGTCGGCGGTGTCCGGCCCCCGGCGCCGCTCGGCGAGGGCGAGCCCGTCGGCGAGGGCGGCGGTGGCCGCGTCGCGGTCGCACAGCACGGACATGCAGTAGGTGAACAGGCCGTCCAGGTACGGCTCGTAGCGCGCCGACGGATGCTGTGCCACCGCGCGCGCCGCCGCCCGATCGCGCGCCTCACGGTGCGCCCGGTGTGCGCCGGTGGTGCGGGTCGAGGTTTCCGGACTGATGCTCATCATTCATGGACGGTAGGCGCCCGGAACCAGCGCCTTCTCGCCCCTTGAGCACATTTACTCCGTACGGGTGAAACGATCCCTCATAAGGGGACAGGAATCCCGCATTCCGCAGCGCGCAGGGGCCTGACTGAATGTTGTGCACTTTATTGACTGCAACTATAAATCAGCCCTACCTTCCTTGAGGTTCGAGTTACTCCCAAGTACGAGCGAGCAAGGTCCCCTCCTCCGCGTCGACAGGAGCCCCACCCCCATGGCCGTACGCACCCGACGCTCCACCCGCCGCGCCCTCGCCGCCCTGGCCGCGACCGTCGTCCTCTGCCTGACCGGCGCCTCCGTCTCCACCGCCGCCCCCCGGACCGCCGCGCCAGCCGTCGAACGCCTCACCGGCACCCTCCCCGACGGCGCCGCCTGGATAGCGGACGTCCCGGAGAACTGGAACGGCACTCTGATCGTCTTCAGCCACGGCTTCGGCGTGACGGTCCCCCAGAACGCCCCCCGCGAGGCCGTACGCCTCCGCCTCCTCGAAGAGGGCTACGCCCTCACCGGCTCGTCCTACGACGTCAGCGAGACCCTCTGGGCCCTGGAGAGCGCGGAGCGCGACCAGGTCGCCACCGTCGCGGCGGTCACCGAGAGGATCGGCGAACCCACGCGCACGCTCTCCATCGGCCAGTCCATGGGCGGGCTGGTCAACGCCCGCCTCGCCCGCTCGGGCGCGGGCGGCATCGACGGCGCGCTGGGCCTGTGCGGTCTCGTGGCCGGAGCCAACGACCTGCACACCTACCAGCTCGACGGTGAATACACGATCGCCCGGCTCCTGCTCCCCGACACTCCCGTGAAGCTGGTGGACTTCGCCTCCGACGCCGAGGGCGCCACCACCGGCCGGCAGCTCACCGACGCCGTCGTCGCCGCCCAGAAGACTCCGGAGGGCCGGGCCCGGATCGCCCTCGCCGCCGCCTACCTCAACCTGCCCACCTGGGCGCCCGGCAAGGAGCGCCCCGCGCCGGGCGACCGGGAGGAGCAGCAGGCCCAGCAGTACGCGTGGCTGGCCCAGGGCGTCCTCAACCGCGTCGAGCCCGCCCGCTTCCACGTCGAGAAAGCTCTCGGCGGCAACAACTCCGGGAACAAGGGCGTCGACTACGCGCGCGTGCTCGCGGGGTCCCAGCACGCGCCCCTGGTCAAGGCCCTCTACAAGAAGGCCGGCCTCGACCTGCGGGCCGATCTGCGCGACCTGACGACCAACGCCACCATCACCGCCGACCCGGCCGCCGTCGCCGAGGGCCGACGCACGTCCTCCGCCGGCCAGGGCCTCGCCGTCCCCCTCCTCAACATCCACACCACCGCCGACGACCTCGTGCCCGTCGAACAGGAGTCCCGCTTCGCCACCCGGGTCCGCGCCTCCGGCGACGCCGCCCAGCTCCGCCAGGCCTACGTCGAACGCCAGGGCCACTGCACCTTCACCACCGCCGAGACGGTGGCCGCCCTGCACGCCCTGGAGTCCCGCCTCGACACCGGCCGCTGGGGCACCTCGGCCACCCCGACCTCCCTCCAGTCAGCCGCGACCGCCCTCGACCTCGACGGCGCGGCCTACATCCCGTACCGCCCGGCCGAACTGACCATCGGCCGCCGCCCGTAGGCAATCGAGCCGTCGGGAAGGCCGCGAACGCACGGAAGGCCCCGTGCCCCGAAGGGGCGCGGGGAACTGCGCGGCCTGTTACTTTTACAAATTTCCAAACCCAAAAAAAAAGAAA
>NZ_JARGEE010000650.1:0-3412 GCF_033794485.1 Streptomyces sp. MB09-02B | reverse complement strand
GACAAGGGAGTGCCTCCGGGGCCTGCGGGGAGCTGGGGGTACGCCTGACGGCGGGGCCGACCGGTTTCCGTCCGGGCGGTGGCGCTCCACGGACGGGAGGCGGGCAAGAGCGGAGAGTGTAGGTGAGGGGAGGGCGCGGAAGCCAACGGATTATTTTCCGTCGTCACCCGCCGTACCCCTAGGGGGTCCGTACACCGCCGGTACTAGGGGAGGGCAGGACCTGAGAGGGAGCCGGGGGCACAGCGCATTCACTCCGGAGACCGACGCGTTTCCCAGGCGGGCGTTCCACCATGGAGACATGAGTGCAGCGACCTTCATCCCGGCATCGGCCTCCGGCCGACCCGGTCCGCCGCCCGGCGCGACCGGTCTCGACAACCACCACAACCGCCACCGCCTCGCCGACGCCCTGCGCGCCGTCAGGGTGTTCGCGAGCGCCGCGTTCGACGTCGTCATCCTCGGCGAGTACGCGGAGGAAGCGGGCGTACGCCGCCGGTGAACCCCGGGTCCCCGCGCGTGACCCGCTGCTCACCCCTGCTCCGACGCCTCAACCGCCCTGCACCGCCCGCCTCCAGGGCCCGACGACGTGGTTCCCGCTGCCCGCACTCAAGGCGGCCTTCGTCCTCGGCGCCCCTGCCTGGACCGGCGGCCGGCAGCGGCCACTGGCGACCGGTCACCAGTCGCCAGTGGCAGTCACCGGTTGTGGCCTCAGCCCTCCGACAGGAGTTCGTCCGCGTCCATGATCCGGTAGGCGTAACCCTGTTCGGCCAGGAAGCGCTGGCGGTGGGCGGCGAAGTCCTGGTCGATGGTGTCCCGGGCGACCACGGAGTAGAAGTGGGCCTGGTGGCCGTCCGCCTTCGGGCGCAGGACCCGGCCGAGACGCTGCGCCTCCTCCTGGCGGGAGCCGAAGGTGCCGGAGACCTGGATGGCGACGGTGGCCTCGGGCAGGTCGATGGAGAAGTTCGCGACCTTCGACACGACGAGGACGTTGATCTCACCCTGCCGGAACGCGTCGAAGAGCTTCTCGCGCTGGGCGTTGCTGGTCTCGCCCTTGATCACCGGCGCGTCCAGGTGGGCGCCCAGTTCGTCGAGCTGGTCGATGTACTGGCCGATGACGAGGATCTGCTGACCCGCGAAACGGCGGACGATCGCCTCGGCCACCTTCCGCTTGGTCGCGGTGGTGGAACAGAAGCGGTACTTCTCCTCCTGCTCGGCGGTGGCGTAGGCGAGCCGCTCGGAGTCGGTCAGGTTCACCCTGACCTCGACACAGTCGGCGGGCGCGATGTAGCCCTGCGCCTCGATCTCCTTCCAGGGCGCGTCGAACCGCTTGGGCCCGATCAGCGAGAACACGTCCGACTCGCGCCCGTCCTCCCGGACGAGCGTGGCCGTCAGCCCCAGCCGCCGCCGGGCCTGGAGATCGGCGGTGAACTTGAAGACCGGCGCGGGCAGCAGGTGCACCTCGTCGTAGACGATGAGGCCCCAGTCACGGGAGTCGAACAGCTCCAGGTGTGGGTAGACGCCCTTCCGCCGGGTCGTCAGCACCTGGTAGGTGGCGATGGTGACCGGGCGGATCTCCTTGCGCGTCCCGCTGTACTCGCCGATCTCCTCCTCGGTCAGCGAGGTCCGCTTCACCAGCTCGTGCTTCCACTGCCGCGCGGAGACGGTGTTGGTGACGAGGATGAGAGTCGTCGACTTGGCCTGGGCCATGGACCCGGCGCCGACGAGGGTCTTCCCGGCCCCGCAGGGCAGCACGACGACGCCGCTGCCGCCGTGCCAGAAGTTCTCCACGGCCTGCTTCTGATAGGGCCGCAGCGCCCAGCCGTCCTCGGCCAGCTCGATCGGGTGCGCCTCACCGTCCACGTACCCGGCGAGGTCCTCGGCCGGCCAGCCCAGCTTCAGCAGGGTCTGCTTGATCTGCCCGCGCTCGGAGGGGTGCACGGCGACGGTGTCGGGGTCGATCCGGGCCCCCACGAGCGGGGCGACCTTCTTCGACCGCAGGATCTCCTCCAGCACCGGCCGGTCGGTGGTGGTCAGCACGAGACCGTGCGTCGGGTGCTTGGAGAGGGTGAGGCGGCCGTACCGGTCCATCGTCTCGGCGACGTCCACCAGCAGCGCGTGCGGCACCGGGTAGCGGCTGTACTGCACCAGCGCGTCCACGACCTGCTCGGCGTCGTGGCCGGCGGCGCGCGCGTTCCACAGCCCGAGCGGCGTCACCCGGTAGGTGTGGATGTGCTCGGGCGCCCGCTCCAGCTCGGCGAAGGGCGCGATGGCCCGACGGCACTCGTCCGCCTGCTCGTGGTCGACTTCCAGGAGCAGTGTCTTGTCGGACTGGACGATGAGGGGACCGTTCACGCGCGACACCTTTCGATTCGGCCAAACGTCCAGTGTGCCTGATCGTTCCCCCTGCCAGGGTCCCAGTCCTATTGGATGTCTATTCATTCCGATGAGTGGCTGGAATTCAGATTTGCGGCAGCGGTTCCGAAGAATGCGAACCGTGCACCCACCCACCCCGGCCGACGCCGCCGACCCGGTCACCCCGTCCGTCTCCCCGCAGGGCACCACGCTCGGCTACGCCCTGTTCGCCACGCGCTGGCTCCAGGCGCCGCTGTACTTCGGTCTGGTGGCGGCGCAGGGGGTGTACGTCTACAAGTTCTTCAACGAGCTGTGGACGTTAATCGTCCGGTGCGTGAGCGGGAGCGCGACCGAGACCTATGTGATGCTCGCGGTGCTCAAACTGGTCGACGTCGTCATGATCGCCAATCTGCTGATCATGACGATCGTCGGCGGCTATGAGACCTTCGTCTCCCGCATCGGCCTCCAGGGCCACCGTGACCAGCCCGAATGGCTCTCGCACGTCAATTCCAACGTGCTGAAGGTCA
This sequence comes from Streptomyces sp. MB09-02B, assembly GCF_033794485.1. NCBI lineage: Bacteria > Bacillati > Actinomycetota > Actinomycetes > Kitasatosporales > Streptomycetaceae > Streptomyces > Streptomyces sp. MB09-02B. The sequence continues at coordinate 536 of NZ_JARGEE010000650.1, read as the reverse complement.
AGCTCGCCACCGCCATCGTGGGCATCTCCTCCGTGCATCTGCTCCAGATGTTCGTGGACGTCCACCACACCTCCCACCACGCGCTGCTGTGGGGCACGGTGATCCACATGGCCTTCATCGCCTCGGCGGTGCTCCTGGCATACATGTCGGGGCCGATGCTGCGCGAGGACAAGGGCCACGGCTCCCACCACGGCCACTCCGACGACCCGACGCCGCCGAAGGGCCCGTGCGGGCCGGCCGAGCCGACGGAGCGGACCCGGCCGACGGAACGGACCGAGTCGCCGGCGGCCGCCGCACCCGTGATGTTCCCGGCGCCGCTGCCCATCCCGGCGCAGGCGACGTCGTACGGGAACCGCGAGAGGCACGAGAACCGCGAGAGGCACGAGAACCGCGAGAGGCACGAGAACCGCGAGAGGCACGAGAGCCACGAGAGGCACGAGACCCGCTTCACGCGGGGCGGCACCCGGCTGGAAACTCATAGACCTCTGACGCTGACGAACAATAGCACAGTCACGACACACAGCGTCGCCCTCACA